>JAGCFB010000081.1 GCA_017650345.1 Kiritimatiellia bacterium
CGGGGAGAATCCGTCTGGACTGAAGCTCACGTACAAGGCGAAGGACGGCTCGTTCAAGGGCTCGTTCAAGATCTACGCCGAGGTGAACGGCCGCCTCAAGGCGACGACGGTGAACGTCTCCGGCGTGATGGTCGGCAACGCCGCCTGCGGCACCGCAACCGTCAAGAAGCTTGGTTCGGTCGGCGTCACGGTGGAGTAGCCTCTCTTTCTCTCTTTTTCTCGTTTATCTATTTACCCCTTGCGCGGCGGAGGCGGATATGATATACTATGCGCCAATCATTCACCGAAAGGAAGCAATAAGATGGTAAAGATCCGCATGCGTCGCACCGGTTGCACCAACCACGCGACATACCGCATCGTCGCCGCCGACGAGCGCAGCCCGCGCGACGGCAAGTTCCTCGAGATCCTCGGCTGGTACGATACCCAGATGAAGGACGAGAACTTCAAGCTTGACGTCGAGCGCGTCGATTACTGGCTCTCGAAGGGCGCGAAGCCCTCCACGACGGTCGCCTCGCTCATCCGCCGCGCCAAGAACCCCAACCTCAAGCCCCACCACGCCCGCAAGGCGAAGAAGGCCGAGGAGAAGAAGGCCTAAGGAGGTAGAAAATGGGCATCAAGATTCTCGACAAGATCAACGCGGAGCAGACCGCGAAGCTCGCGGAGAAGAACTTCCCCGAGTTCCGCACCGGCGACATCGTCCGCGTCTCCATCAAGATCAAGGAAGGCGACAAGTTCCGCATCCAGGATTTCGAGGGCAAGGTCCTCGCGATCGACAACGGCCGCAAGAACGTGACCGGCAACTTCACCGTGAGCCGCGAAAGCTACGGCGTGCGCGTGGAGAAGCTCTTCCCGTTCTCCAGCCCCTGGATCCAGGCGATCAAGGTCGTCAAGAAGAGCCCCTCGTGGCGCACGAAGCTCTACACCGAGCGCACGTTCTGCTCGCACAAGGCGGTCCGCAAGATCGTCAAGAAGTAAGGCTGCGACACGTCAGCCACATGCGGTGAATGATCCGCAGACGGCCGTCTCCACCGGAGGCGGCCGCCGCTTTTTTTCGAAAAATACCCCCTTGCGGACGCAAGGCGTTTGTGGTACAATTTTCGCCCGATCCGAAAAAAGGCGTCTGCGTGGACGCCTGGACGACGGGTCGAACGTGTTTGAACAAACAGAAAAGAAAACGTAAAAACCAACCGCGGACACGGCTTTAAGACCTGTCCGCCAACCGCAAAGGGCCGACGTTACGGCCCGCAAGGAGCAATACCACAAATGAGTCACAACACACTCAAACCGCTGCTGGCGGCGACGCTTGTCGCAGTCTGCGGCCTTTCCGCCACAGCGGCAACCTACACGGCGTCCGTCTCGGGAGACACGGACTTCGCGGACATCGCATGGGCGCCTTCGGCCATCGACGACATGGCCGACGCCGTCCTCCAGATCAACGGAAGCGGAACCGTCACGGGCGGCTTCGACGCCGTCCCCTCTGAGGTCGTCCTCGGCTCGGACGTCACGCTCGACATGTCCGCTCTTCCCGGCGCCTCCGCGCCCGCCACGACGGTCCGCAAGTCCGGATCCGGCACGCTCCGCCTCTCCAGCGACATGGCGCATTCCGTCGAGCTCGCCGCCGGACGCCTCGCCGTCGCTGACGGCGTGACGCTCACGAACACGATCCTCCTGCCCGGCAAGGTCAACGCCGACCAGGCTCCGTTCCTCACGGACGCGGAGAGGTTCAACGGCGTCGTCGAGCTTGCGGCGCTCGCCGATCCGAAGTGCGTCAACCTGCACGAGTACGGCAACGCCTCCTCCACGATCGTCCTGAAGGGCCTTTCCGGCGCCTCCTGGGTGACCGAGGGAAGCACGGTGTCCGCGAACGTCAGGCTCGACGGCGCTGTCGTGTTCAACAACGGCAGCTCGAACAAGACGAACACCTTCGCGAGGATCTCCGGCACGGCCGACCTCACGCTTGCGGGTTGGAGCACCTGCAGCGCCTCGACCTACGACCTCAAGACGATCGACGGCTACACCGGCACGCTCGTCGTCTCGAACGCGATCACCAGGTCCGAGGGCGGAACGTTCACGGTCCGCATCGGCGACATCGTCAACGCGTCCGCCGGCGGCTGCCTGCTCAAGGTCGGACGCGTCGATGTCGATGGCGCGACGGGAACGGTCGTGTTCGACCTCGCCGACGGCAAGGTCGATGGCGTCGCCAAGACGCTGCTCATGACGACTGTCGATGGCGTTTACGGCGTCTATGCCGCCGCCGCGCTCTACCGCAACGCGGTCTATACTTCCATCCAGGCGGCGCTGGACGACCTTCCCGAGGGCGGCGACGTCACGCTGATCGAGGTCCTCGACTCCGATTCGACGGTCCCGGCCGGATACAAGGTCGCGAACGGCAGGCTTGCCGTTGACGCGGGCGAGGACAAGGCGTGCATCGGCGGCAGGGTGTTCCCGTCCGTCTATGAAGCGCTGCGCTCCGCGTCCATCATGGATCCGGGCACGGTCGTCACGGTCCTGGACGCGTCCTACGAGGACGACGGCACCACGTACAGGCTCTACTTCAGGTGGAACGCCGGTTCGCGCACCTACACGCGCAAGCACAACTACGGCATGGGCACGTTCAGCTTCGCCGCGACGAGCGAGGAGGACGCCAAGTCGCTGATCTCCATGCTGCCGTGGGGCGCCGCGATGGACAACGTGACGGAAGAGGAGTTCAGCACCTACTTCCTCATGGACGCCGTTTACGACGAGGAGAGCGGACTCTACAAGGTGACGATCGACCTCGATCCGTCCGTGACGCTCTTCGACGAGAACGAGATCCTCAGGAAGATCCTGGCGGCGGCGGTCGCTGGCGAGGAGACGGTGACGTTCTCCGCGAAGCCGGGCCTCTACTACTGGATCTCCTCGGGCACGGTCCCGGGCGAGCTGACGGACAAGCTTCCGAGCGTCCTCGCGACGAACAAGGCGTGCGTGACGATCCCGGTTCCGGCCGGAGACCTGTTCTTCCGCATCAAGGTGGACTGCATGCCCCACTGATCGGCATGGCATGAAGATGGCGCCGGCACGCACCGGCTGCCACAGCGCGGGCGGGGCTTCCCCGCCCGCTTCATTTTGCAGCGGAATTCTCCCGTAGAGGCGAGAGAGATAAAGGGGTGTATAGACTCACGGTCAAGGGTTATATAGAGTCAGGCCAAAGGGCTATATAGACTCGAGCGCAAGGGTTATATAGAGTCAGGTGCAAGGGGTGTATAGGGTGCCAAGCCGGGTCGCAGAGGGCGACGGGGGAGGTTATTTGGCGGAGAGCTGGGGATCGAAGGACTTGATCTGCGGGGCGGAGCCGGATTCGAGTCGCGAGACGACGAGCTCGGCGGCGACGGCTCCGGCGGGGATCTTGAGTCCCTTGGTCGATGACGCCTTAACGGGATGGAGCTCGTCCGAGAGCGCAACGCCGTTCGCGTCCAGGCATCTCACGCGCAGCTGGGCCGGGGCGGATCCGCGCTCCAGCTTCAGGTTCGCGTGCAGCGTGCCGCGTCCGTCGAGTCCGGCGACCGTGCGCCTCTCCACGACGAGCGCGGCGTCCGACTGCTCCGTCGCCTGCTCTGGCGCCGGTCTCGGCGCGGCGAGCCAGGTGGCGGCGCCGGCAACCAGTGCGATCGCGGCGGCGGCCGCTGCGAGGATCCCGCGGCGGATCCGGCGCGGGGTCTGTCCCCGCTGCATGACGGACGCGACGGAGAAGGGGAGGAAGCGGTAGCAGACCGTGCGCTCGGACGAGTCGAAGAGCACGTATGACGACATGCATTTGCCGTCCGCCTCGCGCGGGTAGCCGACGGACCCGGGGTTCACGATGTAGCGCTTGCCGTCCTCCATCGCGAAGTCCTGCGGCGCAATCGCGTAAACGGCGCCGGAGCCGCCGGTGAGGAATATGCGCGGCGTGTGGGTGTGTCCGGTGAAGATGAGCTGCGCTGAATCCGCCGCGAAGTTCGCCGCCGCGTCGTCGGTGCTTTCGACGTAGTTGAAGGACTGCGGATCGGTCGCGTCGCCGTGGACGGCGAGCGCGCCGTCGATGCGGACGGAGTACGGAAGCGACCTGAGCCATGCTACGGCGTCCGGCGCGAGCGAGTCGCGGTGGCGGCGGACGGCGTCGCCAGCGAGGTCAATGAAGTCCGAGGCGTCCATGCGTCCCGACACCGCGTCGTCGTGGTTTCCGGCGACGACGGCCGAGCAGGCGGAGCGCACGCGCGCGAGCGTCTCGGCGGGGCGGGGTCCGTACCCGACGACGTCGCCCAGGCAGACGACGCGTTCGGCGCCGCAGGCTTTGGCGTCCGCCAGCACGCGCTCCAGCGCCTCGAGGTTGGCGTGAATGTCCGATATGATCGCGTATAGCATGCGTTGCTGGATCAGAGCGCCTTGTCGCGGTCCGGCGAGACCTTTGCGGGGAGGAAGCGGTTGATGAACTCGTTGAGCCGGAACGGAAGCGCGGAGAGGGCCCACGACGCGAAGCGCATCTGCCACGGGAAGGCGATGAGTCCGACGTTGCGGTCCGCGCGCCTGAGGATGATCTGGGCTGCCTTGTCCGCCTCCATGAAGAACGGCATGGGGCAGGTGTTGCGGTCCGTGATGCGCGAGCGGACGAATCCGGGGCAGACGACGCTGACGCGGATCCCCTCCGGGGCGAGCATTCCGCGCAGGGCGAGTCCCCACGTCTTGATGCAGCTCTTCGTCGCGGAGTAGGCGGGGCAGCTCTTGAGGGGTCCGTACCCGGCGATGGACGCGGTGACGACGATCTGTCCGCCGCCGCGGCGGGAGCGGAAGAGGTCTATCGCGGGCAGGACGGTGTTGAGCGTGCCGCCGACGTTGGTGTCGAAGGTGCGGCGGACGTTCCGCTCGTCCTCGACGCCGGTTCCGACGCCGGCGTTCGCGAACACGCGCTCCACGGGCGCGATCGCCTCGCAGGAGTGTATCCACGCGCGCGTCGCCTCGCGGTCCGTCACATCGACGACGGTCGCGTAGGTCGGGGCGTCCATGGCCCGGCACCGGCGCGCGACGTCCTCCAGGCGGCCCGCGTCGCGTCCGCACAGGAACAGCCGGTCGCGGCGCCGCGCGCATTCGAGCGCGAGCGCCTCGCCGATTCCGGAGCTGGCTCCTGTGATGAGAGTGTTCATGCGCAATATTATATCATTTTGGCGGCCGGAAGTATGATATAATATATCCCTTCACTAGCAATCAGAAAACGTCAAGAAGATGAACAAAACCGAAAAATTTATCTGCCTGGTACTTGGCGGCATCCTGCTGTGGTACCTCTTCATGGAGATGCCGAAGCAGCAGAAGGCCCAGCGCGAGGCCGCTGTCGCCGCGCAGAAGGCGTCCGCCGCGCAATCCCCCGCCGCAGTCCAGGCTCCGCAGCCCGCGACCGCCGTCGCGCAGCCTGTCGCGTCCGCCGAGGCCCCCGCCGCGCCCGCCCTCCCCTCGGTCCCCGAGGAGACGGTCGTCCTCGAGAACGACGACCTGAGGCTCGAGCTCTCCACCTGGGGCGGCGTCGTGAAGAAGGCGACGCTCAAGAGGTACGCGAAGGGGCGCGGACCCGTCGGCGACGGGAATCCGCCCGTGGAGTTCGACTTCGCGACCGCTCCGCTCGGCGCGCTCGGCGGGGACGTCGTCGCGTACTCCGTCGCGGCGAACGACGGCGGATCGGTGGTGTTCTCGGACGGCGTGCGCACGCGCAGGGTGTCGCTGCTCAAGGACTACATCGTGACCTTCGAGGATTCCGCCGTCTCCGGCGCGACGACGCTTTCGCTCGGCTCCATGTCGATGGGCGGATCGAAGAACGACATCCTTTCCGTTGACAGCTGGGCGCTGAACGCCGGCAAGGGCAAGCCCGGCGTGATCCACCACTGCGAGGGCGACTCGCCGCTGAAGGGCTACCTCGTCGGCGGAATCTCCGGCGGATGCGGCGGATCGAAGAGCGCGGCGGGCCTTCCGGCGTCCGCCTCCGTCCCGTACCCCGGCGCGCAGACTTGGATCGCGCTCAAGAACCGCTTCTTCGTGACGGCGCTCGTCTCCACCACGGCCGAGAACTCCGGCTTCACGGCGACCGTCGCGCGCGACACGGGCGCGCCGAACTACCGTCCGAAGAGCGTCTCGGCCGTCGCGAACCTGAAGGCGGACGGCGCGGTGACCAGCGTGTTCTTCGTCGGACCCAAGAGGCAGTCGCTTCTGTGGGACCTCGGGATGAAGGACGTCATGGAGTTCGGCATGTGGCGCTGGATATGCTATCCGGTCGTGTGGACGCTGAACCTCTTCAACGGATGGATTCCCAACTACGGCGTGGCGATCATCCTCCTCACGATCCTCGTGCGCCTCCTCTTCTGGCCGCTCACGCACAAATCGACGGTCGGCATGAAGAAGATGCAGGAGATCCAGCCGCTCATGAAGGAGATCCAGGCCAGGTACAAGGACAATCCGCAGCGCATGCAGCAGGAGACGTGGGCGCTCTACAAGGAGCACAAGGTCAACCCGATGAGCTCCTGCCTGCCGATGCTCATCCAGATCCCGGTCTTCATCGCGCTCTTCAACGTGCTCCGCTCGGCCGTCGAGCTCCGCTACGCGCCGTTCCTCTGGATCGGCGACCTCTCCGAGCCGGAGGGGCTCTTCGCGAGCTGGTTCCCGTTCGGCGGACTCAACATACTCCCGATCCTCATGGCGGCGACGATGGCGCTTCAGTCCGCGCTCACGCCGTCCGCCGGCGACAAGAGCCAGCAGAAGATGATGATGGTGTTCATGCCCATCATGATGCTCTTCATGTTCTACTCGTTCCCGTCCGCCCTGTCGCTCTACTGGACGCTTTCGCAGGTCATGTCCATCGTCCAGATGTGGATGATCCGCCGCTCGACGCAGAAGGCGCAGTCCGGCGCGGCGGTCGTCCCGGACGCGGTGATCGATCCGCCGCAGACGCGGCAGATGCGCCGCCACAACTGAGAAGGGCGGCGGGCGGTGCGGCTTTCCGGAAAGCTTCGCCTCGCCTTCGCGAAGGCGCGCGAGCTGGGCCCGGCCGGACTCCTCCGGCTGGTCCGCGACAGGCGCGCCGTCGCGCGCTCGCCGCTCTTCGACGCGGAGTGGTACCTCGCGAACAACCCGGACGTCGCCGACGCGCGCGTCGATCCGGTCCTCCACTACATCCTCTTCGGCGGAATCCACGGACGCAGCGCGTCCGCGTCCTTCGTCAGCGACGAGTACCTTTCGCTCAATCCCGACGTGCGCGCCGCTGGGGCGAATCCGCTGGTCCACTACGAGACGCGCGGACGCCGCGAAGGGCGCCGCATCTCGTCGATCGACCTTCCGCTTCCCGTCACATACGAATCGCACCAGGCGTCCTTCCCTGCGAAGTGCGCCGCGCTCGCGGCTAAGCGCGCGGCGGGGACGAGCCTCCGCGTCGCGTTCCTCGTGACGGACGCCGCGATGTTCCCGGCGCGTCCGCTCTTCAGCGCGATGCTCGACGCGTCCGACTTCGATCCGCGCGTCGTCGTGATCCCCGACCTGCGCTGGCGCGACGCGCGTCCCGAGGACGCCATGGAGCGCTGCGCGCGCGCGCTTCTCGACGGCGGCGTGCCGGCGGACAGCCTCTCCCTCGCCGCGCGCGGCGGGGACGGCGGATGGCGCGACGAGCTGGAGGGGGCGGACCTCGTGTGCTATCCGTCGCCGTACGAGCTTTCTTCCTTCCGCTACAATCCGCGCTACTCGGTCGGACGTCCCTTCCTGCCGTTCTCGGTCAACTACGGGTTCTACCGTTCGCTCTACGACAGGAAGGTCATGGCGAACCAGAGCTACGCGTGGATGTGGAAGGCGTTCTTCGAGTGCGAGGCGACGGCGGACGAGTACAGGCGGTGCTCGGCGATCGGCGGGGCGAACGTCGAGGTCGTCGGCTACGTCAAGATGGATCCGCTCGCCGCGGAGCTTGAGCGCTCGCGCGCGGTCCGCGCCGGCGCGCCGAAGCGCGTGCTCGTGGCGCTGCACCACACGGTCGAGGGCGGCGCGAACGATACGCTGGCGCTTTCGGCGTTCATGTCGCTTTCGGACTACTTCATGGAGCTTCCGGACAGGTTCCCCGAGGTGGAGTTCGCCTTCCGTCCGCATCCGTACCTCCTCAAGATCCTCTCGCGTCCCGGCCAGTGGGGCGAGGAGCGGACGCGCGACTACTTCGGGAGGCTGCGCGCGAAGCGGAACGTCAGATGGTCCGACGGCGCGGACTACTTCCGCGACTTCGCGGAGAGCGATGCGTGCATCCAGGACTGCGGATCGTACCTCGTGGAGTACCTCTACACCGGCAAGCCCTGCTGCTACATGCTCAAGTCGCCCGGCGACGCGGAGGCGAAGTTCGCGCCGCTCGGACGCGAATGCCTCAAGCGGTGCAGCATCGCGTACGGCGCGGAAGACATAGACGCGTTCCTGCGCGGGACGGTCCTCGGCGGAGACGATCCGAAGTCCGCCGACCGCGCCGCCTTCGCGAAGTCGCTCGCCGTCAACTGGCCGCACGCGGCGGAGTCCGCGCTCGAACGCATCCGCGCAGCGCTCTAGCCAGCACCTTGCCTTGTCAACGGGATGTTTCTGGTGCAGCGTGCAGGGACAGACGGGACAAACGGGACGTAAGGGACCGGCGGCGCAAGTTCCATGTCCCTTTCGTCCCTGATGTCCCGTTAGTCCCTTTCGTCCGCCGCTTTGTAAACCACAATCTGCTTGTCCATGTCTCGCTCCTTTCCTTTGCGACAGATATATTGTCTCATATTTCCGACGAGCTGTCGTTAAGCTATCGTTAAGATTTGAGAGCATTATCAGATGGATGGCGAATATGACTTGGCTCTAGCGCGATCCACAGGGGTAGATTGGCAAAGTGAGGCTGAATAGTGGCGCGATCCGCACATCTTGCCACCAACTTTTCACGCCATTTGCGTGATGTAGAATCTGTGGGGAGAGACCCCGTTGTTTGATGTCAGGAAAGCCGGTGAGAGACCCCGTTTGTGGAGGGCGAACAGCGCCCTGGATGACGCTTTGCGGTGCTGAGAAAAATCAGCGCGAGAAATCGTGGGAATATGGTATCATAGGTCCGTCATTGCAGCCAAGCCACGACGGCGGCTGCGGCATGGCAGAACAAGCAACGAAAGGAGACGGATATGGCAAGGACGGCAAGGGTCAA
>JAGCFB010000082.1 GCA_017650345.1 Kiritimatiellia bacterium
AAGAAGGGCCAGCAGCTCACCGAAGGCCCCGTCATCCCGCAGGAGATCCTCGAGGTCTCCGGTCCGCAGGAGCTCGAGAAGTACCTCGTCAACGAGGTCCAGCAGGTCTATCGCCTCCAGGGCGTCGAGATCAACGACAAGCACATCGAGATCATCGTCCGCCAGATGCTCCGCAAGGTCCGCATCACCAACCCGGGCGACACGGACTTCCTGTGGGGCGAGCAGGTCACGCGCCAGGTGTTCCTGCGCGTCAACGAGCAGATGATGATGGAGGGCCGCCGCCCGGCGGAGGCCCAGCCCGCGCTCCTCGGCATCACCAAGGCCGCGCTGGAGACCGACTCCTTCATCTCCGCCGCGTCCTTCCAGGACACGACCCGCGTCCTCACCGAGGCCGCGACGATGGGCCGCGTGGACGAGCTGCGCGGATTCAAGGAGAACGTCATCCTCGGACACCTCATCCCCGGCGGAACCGGCTTCCCGATGCACCGCTACCTCAAGCTCGTCCCGCTCTGCGAGACGATCAGCGACGAGGAGATGGACAAGCTCCGCGAGGAGCAGCGCAAGCGCCACGAGGAGCTGTACGGAATCCCGACCTCCGGCGTCCCCGGCGAGGAGAACGACGAGGACGAGAGCGACATGCAGCTCCAGCCCCAGCTCCTCAACGACACGGGCGACACGTCCGCCGACGGCGCGGACATCCAGCTCGCGGACGAGACGATGGGCATGGGCGAGGACGGCGGAGTCGATCTCCTCAGCTGATAGCCCCGCCATAAAGCAGCCCAGCGCTTCCTACAAGCCCCCGGCCCCCGCCGGGGGCTTTGTTTTCCGCAAGGCCCCGGTTTTTGGTATAATAGGGGCAGGAAAGGAGGATGACAGGGCATATGACGATAGCAGCCATGATACTGGCCGCCGTTACGGTCGGCACATGGAACGGACAGTGGTTTCCGTCCGGACGCGCGGAGCACCGCGCGGCGCCGGAGGCGGAGGCGCGCACCATCGCGGCGGCTGGACGGCTCCTGCGCGACGGACTCGCCAAGGCCGATCCGACGGGCACCAACGACGTCATCCTCTGCCTAAACGAGATAAGGGGTCCGAAGGAGGCGAACGCGCTGTGCGAGGCGATCGGACGCAAGGGACTTCGAGTCGCGGTCGTGACCGGCTACAGGCGCCGCGACCGCTTCGATCAGCAGCAGGACGTGATCGCGACGACGCTGCCGGTGGCGGACGCCAGCTGGAGCCGGTGGAAGGGCTCGAAGGGCCGGACGCCGCCGCGCGGATACGCGCGCGCGAGCGTGGTCCTCTCGCCCGGCGTCACCGGCGTCGTCTATTCGGTGCACCTTAAGTCCAACTACGGACAGACCGACGACGGCGCCGCCTACACAAACCGCCTCAAGCGCACGCTCGCCGTCGAGCAGCTCCTGGAGCAGGAGCGCAACAAGCGCGGACGCCCCCGGCAGCGTCCGGCCATCGTGGCGGGGGACTTCAATGCGGACCGCTGGAGCGAGGAGTTCAAGGCGGACACGATGTTCGCCGCCATGGAGTCCGAGGGCTTCGACAACGCCCTCGCGCTACTGCCTTCGTCCGAGCGCGCGACCCATCCGGCCCGCGGGAAGTGGAAGGACCGCGTCTTCGACTACATAATGTACCGCTCGCTGAAGCCGAAGGGGCTCCCGAAGATCGTGCCGTCGGGAGAGGTTTCGGACCACAGCGCGGTTTTCGTGACCCTTGAATGTGGCTCATGATTTTGCGTCGTTTCTTCGTCATTGACGCGGGAATTTGGTATAATAGAGACAAATGGCAAAGATCAAGCTAACGAAAACGGAGCTGAAGGCCCAGTCGGACGCGCTCAAGCGATACCAGCGCTTCCTGCCGATGCTTCAGCTCAAGAAGCAGCAGCTGCAGAGCGAGATTGCGGGCATCGTCGCCAAGGCGGAGGCCGTCACCGAGCGCGAGCGCGCGGTGCGCGAGGACCTTTCGCGCTGGGTGGGGCTCTTCGCGACGGACGATTCTCTCCTTCAGGGGCTCGTCTCGGTGCGCGGGGTGCGCACCGGGTCCGCCAACATCGCCGGCGTCCCGATCCCGACGTTCGAGTCCATCGAGACCGACGTCCGCGAGGTGGACGCCTGGGCCACGCCCGCGTGGATCGACAGCGCCGTGGAGGTCACGACCCAGATCCTCTCCCTCCAGTGCGAGCGCGCGATATACGAGGAGCAGCGCAGGCTCGTCACGGCCGAGCTCCGCCAGACGTCGCAGCGCGTGAACCTTTTCGAGAAGGTGAAGATACCCGAGTGCAAGGAGGCGATCCGCGTCATCAAGATCGCACTCGGCGACGAGCAGACGTCGGCCGTGACGCGCGGCAAGATCGCAAAGTCCAGGACGGAAAGCGAGGTGGCGGCATGATAGTGAAGATGAAGCACCTCGACCTGGTCTGCGTCGCTTCCGAGCGCGACTCCGCGCTGGAGCGCCTGCGCTCGCTCGGCGCGGTCCATCTCGACCTCGGCTCCGCGCAGGGTGCGGCGGTCGCGGCGGCGAAGGACGACGCGGCGGACGCCGAGACGGCGGTCAGGATAATCCTGAAGGCGCGCGGCAGGAAGCCCGCCCCCGCGCAGGGCGAGACGGCCTTCACCGCCTCCGTCCCCGAGATCCTCGCATTCCAGGACAAGGCGGACGCGCTCAAGCGCGACGCTGAGCGGCTTCAGCGCGAGATCGTCAAGTACGAGCCGTACGGCGACTTCGACCCGGCGCTCGCCCGCAAGCTCCTCGACCTCGGCATAGACCTCTCGTCCGTCGCCGAGCTGCCCGAGAAGCTCCCCGAGAAGCGGCTTTCCGAGATGCGCGCGGACCTCGCGCGCGCCGAGTCCGAGCGGGCGGCGATAGAGGCGGACCTCGCGCGCATCGACGAGAAGGAGATCGTCGCGGAGTATCCGGAGCTCGGCGACCGCATAGCGTTCGCCGCGGCGAAGGAGCTGATGTCCGAGCAGGGCGCGATAGCGTTCATCTCAGGCTGGGTGCCGGTTCCGCAGGTCGCGCACCTGAGGCTGTACGCGCACGACGCCGCGTGGGGAATCCTCCTGCGCGACCCGGCCGAGGGCGAGACCCCGCCCACGCTCGTTGAGCCGCCGAAGGCGTTCCGTCCCATGAAGGTCCTCTTCGACGGACTCGGCATCGCGCCCGCCTACACCGAGGCGGACGTCTCGGTTCCGTTCATGTGCTACTTCTCCCTGTTCTTCGCTATGCTCGTGGGCGACGGCGCGTACGGCGCGATCTTCCTCGCGGCGACGCTCGCGATGAGGAAGAAGCTCCCCAGGAGCTGGTTCATCCTGCTGACGGTGTTCTCGTCCGCCACGGTCCTCTGGGGCATCCTCTCCAACACGTGGTTCGGCGCCGGGCTGCCGTTCCTCGCCGGACTGCCGACGGTGAAGTGGCTGGCGGACCCGAGCTACCACAACATGATGCTGCTGTGCTTCACGATCGGCGTGTCGCACCTCATGCTCGCGCGCATCTGGAACGGAATCTGCAGGCTGCCGGACAGCACGGCGGTCGCCGAGTTCGGCTGGGCGGGCGTGCTGCTGTTCATGTACCTCGTCACGAACTCCATCGTGGGCATCTTCAGCGGAATCCCGACGTGGGCGTTCTGGGTTTTCGGCGCGTCGCTCGTCTGCGTATTCGGCTTCTCCGTGAAGCCGTCCGAGCTGAAGACGCGCGGGGCTGAGCTGGGGATGCTGCCTCTCAACATCATGAGCGCGCTTGGCGACATCATCAGCTACGTCAGGCTCTTCGCGGTCGGTCTCGCGTCCGTCAAGGTCGCCGAGAACTTCAACTCGATGGCGACGGGGCTCGTGGCCGGGGCGGACGCCTTCTGGCTCAAGGCCCTCATGTCACTGGCGATGGTGGCGATACTGGTCGTCGGGCACGGACTCAACCTCGCGATGGCGGGGCTCTCGATCCTCGTCCACGCCGTTCGCCACAACACGCTGGAGTTCTCCAACCACAAGGGAGTCTCATGGGCGGGGTACGCGTTCAGTCCCTTCAAAAAGAACACCCCTTGACCGCTTCGGTCAGGGGGGGCGGGACGTTCCGCATTGGTGGGCGATACTGGACTCGGACCAGTGACCCCTACCGTGTGAAGGTAATGCTCTAACCAACTGAGCTAATCGCCCGATACGGAATTGAATGATAGTATATCATTTTTTCCGTCGGTAATCAATGGCGAATTTGACCCGGTTCGCGACAGTCGCCAGAATTGCGTCCAATGTGGTATAATATAGGCATGACAGCAGAAGAACAGGCAAAGGCCATTGCGGTGGCGCTAGAGGACCGCAAGGGCACGGACATCAAGATTTACGACGTTCGCGGCAAGAGCCAGCTCGCGGACTTCTTCGTCGTCGCGACCGGTGCGGCCGCGCCGCACCTCAAGGCGCTCGTCGCCGAGACGCAGTCCGCCATGAAGTCCGCCGGCGTGCAGAGCTTCCGCACGTCCGGCGACCCGGAGAGCGGATGGATCGTGGTTGACTACATCGACGTGGTCGTCCACGTGTTCTCCCCCGAGGCGCGCGCATACTACGCGCTCGAGAAGCTCTGGACGAAGTGACGCGCGGACGTTTCATAACGTTCGAGGGCGGAGAGGGCTGCGGCAAGTCCACGCAGGTCCGCCGCCTCGCCGCGCGCCTCGAGCGCGCGGGCGTCGAGGCCGTCCTCACCCGCGAGCCGGGCGGCACGCGCCTCGCGGAGCTCATCCGCTCGCTCCTCAAGGACGAGCAGGACGATCCGCCCTGCGACCGCAGCGAGCTGCTGCTCTTCCTCGCCGCGCGCGCCCAGCTGGTCCGCAACGTGATCCGCCCCGCGCTCGACGCCGGCAGGTGGGTGCTCTCGGACCGCTTCAGCGACTCCACCTTCGCGTACCAGGGGTACGGACGCGGACTCCCCATCGACTTCCTCAGGCTCGCGAACGACTTCGCGTGCGACGGACTCCGTCCCGACCGCACGATCCTTCTGGACGTGCCGCCGGAGACTGCCCGCGAGCGGATGCGCGCGCGCGAGCGGGCGACCAGCGTCGCGGCGGACCGCATAGAGCGCGCGGGCGACGGCTTCCACGCGCGCCTTCGCGCGGGCTTTCTCGAAATGGCGGCGCGCGAGCCGGAGCGTATCGTGACGATCGACGCGTCCGGTACGCCCGGCGAGGTCGAGGCGAGGATAGCGTCCGCCCTCGGACTGGATGCGGACGTGCCGTCCGCCACGGAGGCGTAGCGGTGGCGCGTTCTTCGAGCGGCGGCGGTTACGGGTTCGGCGCCTTCCAGGGCGTCTTCACCCCGAGCATACTCACGATCATCGGCGTCGTGATGTACCTCCGCTTCGGGTGGATGCTCGGCAACGTCGGACTCCCCACCTCGCTCGCCATCGTCACGATGGGCAGCGCGATCACCTTCCTCACGGGACTTTCCATTTCCGCGCTCGCCACGAACATGCGCATGAAGGGCGGCGGCGCGTACTTCATCCTTTCGCGCTCGCTGGGGCTCGAAGCGGGCGCCGCGCTCGGCATCCCGCTCGCGATATCCCAGGCGATAAGCGTCTCGTTCTACGTCGTCGGCTTCGCAGAGGCGCTCGTCCAGTCCGGCATCCCCGCCGCGTCCGGCTGGGATCCGCGCATGGCGGGCCTGGCCACGCTCTCCGCGCTCGCCGTCGTCTCCACGTTCTCCGCGTCGCTCGCGCTCAAGTCGCAGTACGTCGTCATGGCCGCGATAGCCGCGTCGCTCGTCTCCTTCTTCGCCGGCGGATCTCCGCCACCGGAGACCGTCGCCGCAGCCTCCGCCGCGTCCGCCCCGGTCGTCGGATTCTGGCCGGTCTTCGCCGTGTTCTTCCCCGCCGTGACAGGCATCCTCTCCGGCGTCGGCATGTCCGGCGACCTCAAGGACCCCGGCAAGGCCATTCCGAAGGGCACGATCGCCGCAGTGCTCGTCGGCTACGCGATATACATGGCGGTGCCTGCCGTGCTCGCGCATTTCGTGCCGGACGGCGCGGCGCTGCGCGCGGACACGATGATGATGCAGAAGTGCGCGCGCTGGCCGTGGCTGATCCTCGCCGGCGTCTGGGCTGCGACGCTCTCCAGCGCCGTGGGGAGCTTCCTCGCCGCGCCGCGCGTCGTGCAGGCGCTCGCCCGCGACCGCATCATACCGTTGTTCCTCGGACGCGGGTTCGGACGCTCCGACGATCCGCGCATCGCGGCGGGCGTCTGCTTCGCGCTCGCCGCCGTCTGCGTCTGGCTCGGCGACATCAACGTCATCGCGCCCGTCCTCACGCTGTTCAACCTCTCGACGTACGGACTTCTCAACCTCTGCGCCGGATGCGAGGAGATGATGGCGAACCCGACTTGGCGCCCGACCTTCCGCGTCCGCGCCTGGCTCTCCTTCATCGGCTTCGCGGGCTGTCTCGCGGCGATGTTCATGATAAGTCCCGGCTGGACGTTCGTCGCGCTCGTCTGCGAGGGCGCGATCTACTGGATCGTCAAGCGCCGCGCTCTCAAGGCGCAGTGGGGCGACATGCGCACCGGGCTCTGGATGGCGACAGTGCGGATCGCGCTGCGCAACCTCGGACGCGCCTCCCATGTGGAGCGCAACTGGCGTCCGAACCTGCTCGTCCTCACCGGGCTCCCCGTCCACAACCAGGGGCTGCTCCGCTTCGCGCGCGAGATATCCGGCGGACGCAGCCTCGTGACCGTGGCGTCCGTCGTCCCCGAGCAGGCGTGGACGCCCGACCGCGAGGCGGAGCTGCGCTCGTCCGTCCTTCGCATGGCCGAGCGCCTGGATCTGGAGGCGGACGTCAAGGTGCTGCCGTCGGCGGACGACTGGAGCGGCATGTGCGAGCTTACGCGCGCGTACGGGTTCGGTCCGATCGTCCCCAACACCATCCTCATGGGGATCCCCGCCGCCGAGAGCTCGGCGCGGTTCACGTCCCTCATGAAGCTCTTCTGCGCGCGCCGCAGGAACATCATCCTCGCCGGACGAGAAGGGGACCTCGAAGGGGACGGGCGCGTGGACATCTGGTGGCGCGGCGGGAACTCCAACGGCGCGTTCATGCTGGCTCTCGCGTTCCTCCTGCGGCAGGACGAGGCGTGGCGGCGCCATCCGCTGAGGATCAACATGATCGTCCGCGGAAGCACCCACGTCGAGGCGGACGAGCTGCTCGCCGGGTTCCTGCGCGACGCGCGCGTGGATGCGGAGACGCGCGTCATCGAGGGCGGCGGCGAGCCGTTCGTCGAGACGATCGCGGCGAACTCGGCGGACGCCGCGGTCACCTTCGTCGGGTTGAGGTCCGTCGCCCAGGACGAGCCGGAGACGGCGTTCGGCGACTACGTGCGCGCGCTGGCGGACGGACTGTCGTCCGTCGCCTGCCCCGTCTTCGTCCTCGCCGGCGAGGACGTCGATTTCCGCCTCATCTTTACGTGAGAAACGACACAAGGAATACTAGCGAAATGGAACGCGAATCCTGCGGGGAGCTGAAGAGGAGGGTGGTCGTCGAGATCGACATGAAGGCGCTGGTGCGCAACTACCAGCGCATCGCGGAGCATGTGAAGCCTTTGGACGTGCTGTGCGTCCTGAAGGCGAACGCGTACGGACTCGGCGTGGGCGCGTACGCGGAGGCGCTGGCGGACGCCGGATGCAGGCGGTTCGGCGTCGCGGAGCCGTACGAGGCGCTGGAGCTGAAGCGCGTCCTCGCCGGACGCGACGGCATAGACGTGCAGATACTCAGCTCCGTCCTGCCGGACGAGATACCCGCGATGGTGCGCGAAGGGGTGATCCTACCGGTTACGGACATCGCAGAGGCGAAGCTGATAAGCGCGGCGGCGGTCAAGGCGCGGAAGACTGCGCGCGTCCACTTCAAGCTGGACACCGGCATGGGGCGCCTCGGCATCCTCGCCAGGGACGCACTCGCGACGATGCGCGAGGTGCGCGCGCTGCCGAATTTGGACTGCGAGGGGATATTCTCGCACTGTCCGATGGCCTACGCGCCGAAGGATCCGTTCACGTCGCGCCAGATACGGCTGTTCAAGTCCATCGCCGTCGCCGCCGGCAAGGAGGGCATGCGCTTCAGCCGCGTCCACATCGCCGCCAGCGACGCGATAAACAACTTCCCAGAGGCGGCAAGGGCGCCGTTCACGATGGTGCGCACGGGCATCAACCTGCACGGAAGCTTCGACCCGAACGGACGCAGGGCGCTGAAGGTCGAGCCGGTCCTCACGCTCAAGACGCGAGTCGCACAGGTGCGCGAGCTTCCGGCGGGCACGACGCTCGGGTACGGACGCACCTGGTGCCTTGCAGAGCCGGCGAAGGTGGCGACCATCTCGGCGGGATATGCGGACGGACTCCCCCTCGCGCTCACCAACCGCGGATTCGTGTTCATCGGCGGCAGGCGCTGTCCGATCGTCGGACGCATCTCGATGGACTACACGACCGTCGATGTGTCCGCCGTTCCGGACGTGAAGCCGGGCGACGAGGTGATCTGTTTCGGCAGGTGCGGGAAGGACTCCATAACGCCGGACGACTGGGCGGCGCTGAAGGGGACCCACGCCTACGACATAATCTGCTCGCTCGGAACGCGCGTGCAGCGCATCGTGCGCCGCTGAATGGCGGCGGAATGCCGCATCGTTTGCCTGTCGGGAATGGTCGGACTGGCGGGGATCGGACCCGCGACCCCAACATTAAAAGTGTCGTGCTCTACCAACTGAGCTACAGTCCGATGGGGAACGTATGCGGAATATTATACCGAAAGGCGTCGCGAAAATCAACCGTCCGCGGACGCCTTTTCACTTCCTGCGCCTGGCGGCGCGTCCGCCGGGCAGATAGTCTGCCGTGACGTCGTCCGCCGGGACGTCCGACACGCCTCGCGGGAAGTCCCACGTCCGCCAGAACAGCGTGCCCTCCGGAGACTGGGACCAGCGGCTCGCGTAGATGCGCCTGTCGATCCTCGATGCGTCCGCCTTCTCCGCGTAGTCCAGAAACCATATGTCGTCCTCGCGCTCCTTCTCGCCGGACGCCAGGACGCGCCAGCGTCCCTGCGACCAGACCTCGACCCACGAGTGGTTCCCTGGGATTGTGGTCCAGCAGCATCCGACGAGGCGCGCGGGGATCCCTAGCGCGCGGCAGGCGTCGATGAGGATGATGGAGATTCCGGTGCAGGACGCCATGTGGATGCGCATCGAGTGGCGCGGCGACTGGCGGGCCTTGTCGCGTCCGGTGCTGTAGTGGACGTCTATCATGTCCCATATGCGCCTGTCCAGCGTCACGGCCGCCTCGTACGCGTTCGTCGATCCGGCCACCAGAGGCGCGAACCGCTCGCGGAACTCGCTGCGCCAGTCGTCGCGCTCCTCGCGGATGACGGAGTATGGGAGGACGTAGTCGAGGAAGATCGCGTCCGGGTAGCTCTCCGGCGCCGTGGCGCGGGCGGCCTCTGCGAGGAGGCAGTTGTTCGTCAGGAAGTCCGCCGGCACCTCCCCGTACTGTGGCGGCGCGTTGCGCGAAAGGAAGTCCATGTCGCGTGCGAGCGCGTCCGTGGCGGCGTCCGCCCCGGCCGCCGCGGCAGACGCGATGGCCGCCGCCGCAACGGCCGCAATGAAGTTCTTGTCCATGTCGTCTCCTTGTGGTGCTTTTTGACGAGTTTACCAAAACCGCGCCATGTTGGCAATAGGCGCGGCGGGGGGTTGACTTTTGGGGGCAATAAATTATAAAATATGCGTAACTGATTTTTCAAAAATAGAAGACAGGAGTCAACAAAACATGAACCGCATCATCAAGGCTGGTATTGCGTCCCTCGCTCTCGCGGCGGTCGCGCCTTCTTTCGCCCAGGAAACCGAGACGGTCTCCGAGGGAGCCCAGGGCTGGACCCCTGTCGCGCTCGGCCTCGCCACCCCGGTGCAGCTTCCGTGGGGCATCAACCGCTGGGACGTCATGGGCCTCGATCTCAACCTCTTCTACTCCGACGCCCCCAAGATGTACGGTCTCGACATCGGCGGCCTCGCGGCGGTCACGCGCGACGACATGGCCGGCCTCCAGGCCAGCGGCCTGTTCAACTTCGGCTGCAAGGACGTGTACGGCATCCGCGCGACGCTCGGCCTCAACATGTGCGCCGGCACGGTCTATGGCGCCGACCTCGGCCTCATCGGCTTCCGCAACACGCTCAAGGGCCTCGACATCCACTTCCTCGGCTCCGCCTCCCGCTACGTGAGCGGCCTCGCCATCGGCGGCCTCGCCAACGTGACCTCCGAGCAGAGCTACGGCTGCACGATCGCCGGCGTCGCGAACGTCGCGAAGGTCGCCTACGGAATGCAGATCGCCTTCATCTACAACATGACGGACGAGCTCCACGGCTGCCAGATCGCCCTCGTCAACTACGCGGACTACTGCCCGAACGGCTTCCAGATCGGCCTCGTCAACATCATCATGTCCAATCAGGTCAAGGTCCTTCCTTTCGTGAACGGCTACTTCTGATACGGCGATGCCACAGAAAAGCAACCCCTTCCTAAAGAAGGCGACGGGAGCCCCCAAGGCTCCCGCTCGTGTTGAAAAGAAGCGCCACGGGCTCGGGCGCGGACTCGACTCGCTGATACCGTCCAAGCCCGCCGCGCCCGCCGGCCTCCAGCCCAAGTCCGCGGCCCCCGCCCCCGCGCC
>JAGCFB010000012.1 GCA_017650345.1 Kiritimatiellia bacterium
AGGCGAGTGTGTCCTCCTTGTTGCGGAGGATCACCTGGTTCAGCTTCGTCCCGCTTCCGTCGTTCTTGTTGAAGCAGACGCGGTACGAGGAGGACGACTTCCATCCGCACCAGAGGTGGACGGTCTCGCCCTCCTTCGCGAGGTCCTTTACCTTCTGTCCGTTCACATACCGGCAGACGCGCGGCTTGGAATCGGGATTCCACGGAACCCATCCGACGAACTCGTATCCGTCGCGCATCCAGTGTAGCTGCGAATCCATCCAGAGGAGGCTCTTCGTCTCGCCGACCTTGAACGTCTCCTCCGCCGTCGCTCCCGATCCGTCGTACTTGTGGAACTGGACAGTGTAGGTGTTGGGCGTTGCGGCCGGCTTCCAGTGCGCATAGGCCTTCATGTTGAACAGGACGTCGCTCGTCCACTTGCCGTCCGTGCTCCAGTAGCCCGTGCCGCTCACGTACTTCATGTCGGCGTCCCAGATCTGCTTGCCGCCGTCCTTCTCCGTCCAAAACCCGTCGAACACGTAGCCCTGCCACGTCGGCTTGCGCGAAATCGCATTGTTCCAGTCGGTCTTGTTCGCCCACACTTCGACAATCGTACTGCCGTCGTCGCTGATCTTGCCGGCAAGGCTCAACCCCCTGCCGAACTCGCCGCCTTGAGGATGCAGCCTAACATTCACGAGGTTGTTTATCGCAACATGAAAGTAGCTTACATTGAGCGTCGTATTGTTGTATGTCCCGCTGTAGAGTTGGTCTTCAACGCCATATGGCGCCCTCACGTTGACGGTACCTCCTATATAGCCAAACGAATCACCGGTCGCTTCCTTCAGCATCCACGGCAATTCGAGCGTGTTGCCGCTAGTACCCAGAGCACTGCATCCGCTAAACGCAAAATCTTTAATCACGTACATTCCTTTGTTGAACGTCACCGACGACAGGTTCACACAGTGATCAAAGGCATATTCGTCAATACCGCAAACGCTTTCCGGGATCACGACGCTTGTGAGGTTCCTGACGCGTTCCTCATCTTCGTCACTGAATGCGCAGGTCGAAATCCATGTGACAGTGTTCGGAATGGTAAAACTCTCCGGACAGCCGTCGCCGATGGAGCCAATCATCAGGCCGTCAATGACAACAGGAGCGAACTCACCCCGCTTCGTAGCTTTCCAGCCGAGTTGAAACCTCCCTGCGTCGGCACCAACCACACAGATATAGTAGGAATTTCCGGGAGTAACATATGGTGCCGTAGTGAAACATCCTTCCGTGACACGGCTATTCCCGAGGACTGGCGCCAGGTCGCTAACATCCGCCCCCTCGAAAATGACACAATAAAGATAGCCTCCATATGCATAGAATGCGACCTTGTTTACATCAGAGGGGGCAGTCCACTTGAACCACACCGAGTGAACATTCATACCGGGTGCCGCATATGAAAACGGCTCGCCCGCCTCCGTAGTAGCCCCGATGTTGCTGGCCGCCAAGACGCCCTCTGCGCCGGATATCACAGTCGCATTCGCGAAGTTGTCGTTCGCCGGCGCGGCGTTTGCGGACATCCATGCGCCGGATGCGAAGACTGCCGTCGCCGCGAACACCGTCGTGGCCATTCGGCGCGTTGCCGTCAAACAGGATCGGAGAAAACTTAGGGTTTTACCCCCCCCTGCGTTATTTTGGCAATTATCGCGTTCATCGTGTTTTCTCCTTTCGGTTATGAAGCCATTGGGCGAGGCCTTCGGCGCATAGGCGCATACGCCCGCCGCAATCATCATTGCGCTAACATTATACCAAACTCCGCGTATTTTGCAAATAAGGCGCCTGCGGCGCAATGCTGTTATAAGGTCTGACGATTCATATCATATCGTCAGATCTTTTCAACTAAATCGTCTGACCTTTTCAACTAAATCGTCTGACCTTTTTATGCAAATCGTCAGACCTTTTCAATGAAATCGTCAGACCTTCTCGCAGCAAGCGGGAGCGCGGCGGCGAGGGCGGCGTACCAGAGGACGCACTCCCACCAGCTCCACGGCGCGACTTCGGCGGACGCCGCAGGGACGGACGCGACTGCGCTGGAAAGCGTCGCCATGAACCGCGTGGCAAGCGCCGCGATGTTGTTGATGTGCGCGGCCAGCGTCTCCGACACGAAGCTCGCAAGGCAGCCGAGCGCGCCCGCCGCGACGCCCACCCCGGCCATCGGAACCGCGGCAAGATTCGCCAGAAGTCCGCCCGCCGTGAAGCGTCCGAACGCCTGCGCCGCTATCGGAACGCCCGCCGCCCATGCGATTACGGTGACGGACGCCACGTCCGCCAGGCGCGAACGGCCCGGACGCCTCAGTCGCCCCCATGCGACCAGCGCGCCCATCACCGCGAAGGATAGCCTTCCGCCGACGTCCATCAGCATCTGCGGAGCGGCGACGTGGACGCATATGAAGGCGGCGCACCACGCGACGAGCGCGTTGCCCCTCCGCCAGAAGAACGGCGCCGCGTAGTAGAAGCTCGCCATCAGCGCGGCGCGCACCGCACTCGGCGGAAAGCCAATCAGGAACACGTACGCCCACAAGACCGGCATGAGGACGATCCCCGCGACCCGGTACGGAAAGCCGACCAGCATGATCAGCACGAGGATCACCTGCGCGACGACCACGACATGGAGTCCGGACACGGCGAAGACGTGCACAGTCCCCGCCGCAACGAAGTCTTCGCGCAGATCGCGCGGAAGGGACGGACGCTCCCCAAGCAGCATCGCGCGGTTGAGGTCCGCCGCAAAACCCTCGCCCTCTATGCCGATGCCTATGCGCCGCGACATCCCGGAGCGCATGCGCGCGGCGACGGACTCAACGCGCGCGCGGAAGTCGTCCGGCAGGCGGCTCGCGGAAGTTCCGCGTCCGCGCACCCGGAAGTTCCGCAGACCGCCGCCCTTCGGCTCGTCCCTGTCCAGCCAGCCAGTGCAGAGCCACCTTTCTCCGCACGCCGGCAGCGGCGAATCCGGGGGCCGGGGAGCCACGACCCGGACCGGCAGGGAGTCCGCCTTCGCGCGAAACGTCATCCATTCGGTGCCGTCGGCGGCCGTGCGCGCGGACGCCGGAGCTGTCACGCGCAGGACGGTCTCGAAAGGCGCGCCGCCCCGCACGCGCGCTGCGTCGAGGACGGCGTTGCGTCCGTCGGACGAAGCTAGCGCAAGCGCGAGCCCGGCGAGGAGCGTAAAGGCGAGCGGCCATCCGCGGACGCGGAGCGAATAGCCGAAAAGCGCGGCGAACACGGCGACTGCGGCGGCGAGCGGCCAGCAAGCGCCGTAGCGGAACATGGCAAAGCCGATCGCCTCGCCGGCTGCGAGCGCGGCGCAGACGGCGAGCCATTTCACTTCTCCGTGGTTGACTGGTTTGTCCATTCCGGATACTAATATACCATAAATGACGAAATCGCCGCGCTGAGATTTCTCAGCGCGGCGATCGTGCGTGCGCAAGGCGGAAAACCGCCGCGGAGCCGGTGCGCGTCAGTGGCGGAAGCTGCGCTGGCCAGTGAAGACCATCGCTACGCCCGCGTCGTTGGCGCAGTCGATTACGTCCCAGTCGCGGATCGCTCCGCCGGGCTGCACCACGGACGTGATTCCCTCGCGGATGCCGACCTCGAGTCCATCGCGGAACGGGAAGAATGCGTCGGACACCATAGCGCAGCCGGGAAGTCCGCCCTTCTCTGACTTCGTCTGCTCCATTATCTCAGCCTGTTTCCTGGCGCCGTCCTCCTCGCCAAACTTGAGGCGGAGATCGTTGTAGGGAAGCTGGTACTTCTCCCAGGCGATCCAGTCGGCGTGTTTCGTGTAGGCCTTGTCGCGCGCGATCTCGGCGACGCCCACGCGGTCCTGCTCGCCAGTGCCGATGCCGACCGTCGCGCCGTCCTTAACGTAGAGGACGGAGTTGGACGTGACGCCGGCCTCGACGAGCCAGCCGAACACCAGGTCCTCGTACTCCTTGGCGGTAGGAAGGCGCGCGATTCTGTGTTCCTCGTAGCGTACCTCGCCGGTCGCCTTGTCCGTGATCTTGCGGTTGCAGTAGGCGGGCATGAAGTCCTCGGGCTTGCGGGCGTTCGCGCTGAAGGACGTCTGCGCGACGATTCCGCCGTCGATGAGCGACTTGAAGTCGATGACGTGCTTGGCGACGAAGTCCGTCAGGCGCGACATGTTGCGGATGCGGAAGACGCGGAGGTTCTTCTTCGTCGCGAAGAGGTCCATGACGCCCGGCGCGAAGTCGGGGGCGACGACGACCTCCGCGTAGTTCTCGACGATGAGCTTGGCGGTCTCCATGTCGCAGTCGCGGTTCAGGGCTATCGCGCCGCCGAACGCCGCGAGGCGGTCCGCCTTGTTCGCGCGGAAGTACGCCTCGGCGAGGGTGGAGCCGGTCGCGACGCCGCACGGGTTGTTGTGCTTGACGATGACGGCCGTCGGCTTGTCCATCAGGTACCTGAGGATGTTGAGCGCGTTGTCGGTGTCGGTGACGTTCGTCTTGCCGGGGTGCTTGCCGGACTGGAGGAGCTCGGGGACGGACGCGAGGTACTGGCCGGCCTGGAGCATCTCGACGTCGCCGAGGACGAGGTTGCCGTTCACGAGGCGGTAGAGCGCCGCCTCCTGTCCGGGGTTCTCGCCGTACCTGAGGCCCTTCTCCTCTCCGCCGATGTTCCAGGTCACCTTCTCGTAGCGGAAGGTCTGGCGGCTGTCGCCGTCGATGAACGAAATCTCCATTGCCGGGGCGAAGTGGTCCGCCTCGATCGTCTTGTACGCTTCCTTTAGGTCTTTCATCTCTTCTCCGTATCCTGTCGTTTAAGCAGTCACTCGTCGAGCTTGCCCTTATAGACCACGCGGCGGACCTTTCCGACGGACGTGCGCTCGAGGGGATCCTTGTAAACCACGACCTTGCGGACGCGCTTGTAGTCCGCAAGCTCCGCGCACCTTGTCTGCACGGCCTTGATCGTCTCCTTCTCCATCTCCTCCCACGGCGGGAGCTTTCCGCCGTTGCGCGCCTTGAACCACTCCTCGTCGGGGTGGCAGATCGCGCCGACGCGCTCGCCGGGGACGCCGCCCTCGGTGTAGCCGACGACGATGATGTCCGCGACGCAGGGCTCCTTGGCGATGCAGTTCTCGACCTCCTCGGGGTAGATGTTCTTGCCCTCGCGGTTGACGATGAGCGCCTTCTTGCGTCCGCGTATGGAGATGATCCCGTCCTCGTCGATGGACGCGAGGTCGCCCGTCTTGAACCACTCGCCGTCGAACGCCTCGGCCGTCGCCGCGTCGTTGTGGTAGTAGCCCTTCATGACGATGCGGCCCTTGACCTGGAGCTCGCCGACGCCCGACTCGTTCCTGTCGGCAAGCCTTACCTCTATGCCGTTGATCGCCTTGCCGATGGAGCCCACCGCGTCGATCTCCGGTCCGCACACGCTGACCACGGGCGAGCACTCGGTGAGGCCGTAGCCCTCGAGGAATCGGATGTGCATGCGGTTGAAGCCGGTGAGGACGTGGTGCGGGCAAGGCGCGCCGCCTGTGATCATGAAGCGGAGGCGTCCGCCGAGACGGAGCTTGACCATGTGCATGACGGGTCCGCGAAGGCCGATCTTCAAAAGGAAGCTCGCGATCTTCGAGCTCTTCAGCGCCTCGTCGATCTTCTCGTAGATCTTCTCGGCGAGGAGCGGGACGGCCATCATGACGGACGGCTTCAGCGTCTTGATGTCCTGGACGACCGTCCTGAGCGACTGCATGAAGCAGATCTGCGAGCCGACGACCATGGGGCACACGAAGTTCGTCGTGAACGAGAATGCGTGGAAGAGGGGCAGCACCACGAAGAACGAGTCGCGTTCGGTGATCTTCGCGCCGAAGCACTGGAGCGCGCCGACTATGTCGTGGAGAAAGTTGGAGTGGGTTAGCATCGCGCCCTTTGGCTTGCCCGTCGTGCCGGACGTGTAGATGATGGACGCAACGTCGGACGGCAACGCCTCGTTCGCGTCGTACCACTCGCCGCCGTCGCGGATCATGAGCGACTTGAGCCCCACGACGTCCGCATGAGCAATCTTCTGTCCGTCGAATATGACGCCGTCAACGATCACGATGCCGCGCAGCTTCGGAAGCCTCGGCGCGATCTCCATGAACATCCTGAGGTGCGCCTTGTCCGTCGTCACGACGGACACCTCGGCGTCGTTCAGGATGTACCAGACCTCCTCGTTGTGGAGCTTCGGGTCGATCGGCACGACGGCCAGGCCCGCGCCCGCCTGGGCGAGGTAGGAGATGAGCCACTGCGGATGGTTGGGCAGGATTATGGCCACGTTCTCCTCGCGCGGCTTGAGTCCGAAGCGCGTGGCGTAGCCTTCGGACGTCTCGCGAACGTCCTGGTAGAACTGCACCCAGGTCTTGGACTTCCAGACCTTGTCCTCGCACCAACGCATCGCAACCCCGTTGGGGATGCGCATGGAGCAGCTTTCAAGCAATCCTCGAATTGTCATATCGTCTTTCCATTTTCATGCACAAACGACCTTGTTATTATACCATATATTGCCCCTTCCCGTCATCTTCGGCGAGAAAAAGGGCCGGCGCGGACCGGTCACTTGGGGCTCGCCGACAGCACCTCGCAGCCGTCTTCGGTGATTACGACGAGGTCCTCGATGCGGACGCCGAGGTTGCCGGGGAGGTAGATGCCGGGCTCGATGGTGACGGACATGCCGGGCTTGAGGACGGTCTTCTGCTTCTTCGCCGCCCACGGCGCCTCGTGTATCTCGATGCCGACGCCGTGTCCGAGCGAGTGTCCGAACTCCTTTCCGAAGCCGCTCTTCGTCAGGAACCGCCTCGCCACGGCGTCCAGGTCGCCCGCCGTCATGCCGGGCTTCGCCGCGGCGATCGCGCGCATGTTCGCCTCCAGGACGAGCGCATACACCTTCTTGTAGAGGCGGGACGGACGCTCCGGGACGATGTTGCGCGTCATGTCCGAGCAGTACCCGCCCAGCTTCACGCCCATATCGACGAGGACCGGCTCGCGTCCGTTCCAGACAGTCCCGTCCGGCACGTGGTGGCACTCCGCCGCGTTCCTGCCGACGCAGACGATCGTCTCGAACGCCTCGCCCTCGCCGCGCTCGATCATCAGGTGCTTGATGATGCGCGCCATCTCGACCTCCGTCATGCCGGCGCGGAACTTGCCGCGGGCCTCGGACCAGATCTCGTCGTTGAGCCGCACCGCCGCGCGCAGGCGCTCGACCTCCCAGGGCGTCTTGACGGACCTCAGCGCCGTCAGCTCGGGGACGACGTCCTCGAACTTCGCCTTCGGGAACACCTTCTCGAGCGTCAGGAACTTCGCGTGGGTCATGACGGACTCGTACCCCACCTTCGCGAACTTCGCCTTGCCGAGCTTGAGCGGCTTCTTCCCGCCGACCTTCTTGATGTCACCTACCTTCAGCCACGGCGCCGTGCGCTCCACCGCCGGGACGTAGCGGAAGTCCGTGTAGAACACCGGCTCGCACGACGGACGCACCAGGAGGCACGCGTTGTCGCAATCGACCCCGGTGAGCGAACGGACGTTCGCCTGGTTGAACACCACGGCGGCGTCCAGCTTCTTCTCGGCGACCTTCGCCGCGAACGCGGCAAGCCTTTCGGCGAACGGATTGTCGATCTTCTTCCTTCTCATGGCTTTCTCCTTGTGTGTTTGAAATTCACAGCGAACCGGACATAGGCGGGAGCGACACGCTGTCGCGAACGGACACCTCCTCGCGCCCGAACACGTACTCCGCCGCGATGGGGTCCACCTCGACCTTCCTCGAGTCCTGCGACGTGACGAGCGACGTGGGCTGTCCGATCGACCCCATCGCCCGCTCCCCGGCGTCCGCGCGCACCGTCCGCCGCATGTCGAGGGCGGACGCGATGTAGATCGCGAAGCCGACGAGCGCGGACGCGACGAGCGCGAACGCGAACATGCCGAGCGCCATCTCCACGAGCGCCTGCCCCTTGCGCGCCCTAGTGGCCATGGCTCGTTCCTCCTCCCGAAAGCGTTCCGCCGGGCGCCGGGCGCACGCACTGCCCCGCGTTGTGCTTCAGCCAATTGACGCCGCTCCGGCGGAAGGACGGCTTCTCCCACAGCTTCAGCGCGGAGCAGTACTTGCACGACGAGCCGATTCTGCCAGGTCCGCCCGCCAGGTACTTCGGAATGTGGTCGCGGATGTGCGCCACCCATTCGACGTCCGCCGTGTGGAGCGACGCGCCTTCAACGGAATCAAGCGGCACGAGGCGGACGGAGTCGAAGCACGGGACGAGGAAGCTCTTGTACGCCGTGGCCGGGCTGCTGCCGCCGTCGTCGCCGCCGATCTTTCCGAACGGCTTCGCCGCGGCGGACCAGGCATACGTCGATTCGGAGTCCGTCGAGAGCGACGCCGCCGCCTTCAGGCAGCGGCAGACCGCCGCGCATCCGCGCACGTTGTACTCCGGCTTTGCGGTTCCGACGATGGGGAACTCTGTCTCCTCGCCGGCGAGGCGGTATCCGTCGAACCAGTCGCCCCAGGCTCCGCCGAGGAAGTACCACGTCTGGCTGGAGTTCAGCATCTTGCATTGCTCGAATTCCTCGGCCGTCACGTTGCCTCCGCCGAACCTGCGCACGACGCTCGCTATCTCCTGCGTCGAGGAGAAGATGTGCAGCAGCGAATCCTCGCGCGGCTGGAGGAACAGGGGAAATATCTCGCAGTCCCCGATGTAGTTCTCGCGCTCCTCCGGGATCGGACCCCAGTCCGTCCAGTCCGTGTAGTTGTTGAGCAGCGATTCGCAGACGAAATGGAACCAGCACCAGTCCCTGCCGTTGATGGCGTTGTAGAACCGCATGTCCAGGAGCATGTGTCCGCCCGGCGGCGAGCAGTAGAAGCGCATGTTGTCCGCGCCCGTCGCGAGCCCCGCGCTCGCCGCGAGCTCGATCGCCGTCGCGTATTCGTCCCACGCGCCCTCGAACGGCTCGGGGAACGGCTCGACGTCGCTGCGTCCGGTATATACGGTCCGCACGACGTTGGCGTGCTCCATTAGCAGCTTGGAGAAGTCGGGGTTCTTCCCGATCCCGTTCGCCTCGGCCGCGGCGCTGGCGTCGCTGAGCCCCTGGACGGGTCCGAGCAGCGCGAGCCGCTTCTGCTGCTCGACGATCTCCTCGCACTCCTTCCGGTCGTTGCGGATGACGGCCAGGATATGGGCGATGTTGAGACGTCCGATCTCGTTGAGGACGCTGCCCTGCCTGCGCGCGGCGGCGAGCGCGGCCGCGTCGCCTCCGTCCTGGACCTTCCACTTGGCGCGCGTGGCGGTGAAGGTATCGACGTTCATGAGGGCGAGGATGCAGACCGCCACGATGATCGCGACGAGATAGAGCGCAACCTGTCCGCACCGCGCCCTCATCACTCGCGCGTCCTTTCCATGTAGAGCGGATAGTGCGACTCGACGGCCGCGTGTCCGTCTGCCGTGAAGTCGTCCGTGTGGAGGCGGAGGTCCGCGTCAACCTTGGAGCCCAGTCCGGCGTCCAGATCGACGGACATCCTGTGCCAGAGCGCGTAGTCGAGGACGCCGCGCGCGTGCGGCTCGTCGGGGGAGGCGAGGTAGGCGGGGACGCGGGCCGCCTCGGACCATCCGTCATCCAGTCCGAGGGGCCAGAGGCACTCTCCCGCGATGGGTATGACCGCCGCGCGAGCCACCTTGCGGCACATGTATTCGTTGAAGCCCACGGCGCGCGCGCGGGCGGCGCGGGCGGCGGCGTGATCGAGGAGTATGCGCGCCTGCAGCATCTGCGAAAGCTGGACGAGCGCCAGGAACGCAAACGAGAGGAACACGACGGCGACGACCGTCTCGACCATGGCCTGCCCGCGTCTCATGACGGGACGTCAGTCCTCGCCGAGGTTCTTAAGCGTCTCCTCGGATATGTTCTCCGCCGCGGTCTTGGCCTTCTGCCCCTCCTCGGACGAAAGCGCGCTCGCGGCGCCGGCGGTCTTCTTGCCGACGGCGCGGCTGAGGTAGGTGAACACGGCGATCAGCGCGACAGCTATAAGGCACACGATGATGATGTACTCGACCATCGTCTGGCCCTTCCTGAATGCCTTCTTCATATGGATCTCCTTTGTCGTTGGCGGACGCTCACGGACTGTCGGCCGAGACGAGCGCCGCAGTGCGCGCGGACGAACCCCGCGCGGCCGCGACAACCCACCACGTGACGGACACGATGGCGAGGATCGCGCAGAGCGCAATCACGTACTCGACCATCGTCTGTCCTCGTCTGGACGTCGCAATCATGGATTTATTATACCAAATCCACAACCTGCGCGCCAAGTGGCGCGCAGCGCGGGCGGGGAGCTATTCCCTACGCCTGACTTGGCGGCGTGGGCGGAGGCGCAGCGTCCTGCCAGTCGCGTAGCGGAAGGCCGCGCGGACTCCCCCGAGACGCAGGACCTCGAGGACCGAGAGAAGGAACGATCCTCGCCAGCGCTCCATGCCGGGGTCCAGCGCGCGCCGCGCGTCCCGCAGCTCGAACTTGGAAATGAGCTTGCGCGCGCCGCGGTTCTCGCGGACGAGCGACCCTCCGCGGCGGAGGAAGTAGGTGTAGCCGACCGGACCCGCGACACGCATCGTGCGCGCGCGCAGGGCGTACGCGCAGAGGAATATGGAGTCCTCGGCGTTGCGCAGGCTCTCCACGAAGCGGAGGTCGCCGATGACGGACCTCCTGAACGCGCGCGCCCAGACGCCGCCGAACTCTCGCCCGGTGCGCCGCCAGAGTCCGCCCGGGAGAGCCATGTTCGCGAGGTCGCGCAGCCTGTAGCCTAAGCAGCGCCGCCACACGAAGTCCTTGACCGCGCCGCCCTCCACGACGTCGCCTGCTGACGGACCCGCAGCGTCCGCGCGGCTGGAGCGCGAAAGGCGTCCGTCCTCGCGCACCTCGGCGTCGCCCCATGCGAAATCCACGCCGTCGATAGCCGCGACCATGCGCTCGATGTAGTCCGGCGCGATCTCGTCGTCCACATCGACGAAAAGGACGACGTCGCCCTTCGCCGCCTCCAGCGCGGTGTTGCGCGCCGCGCTCACTCCGCGTCCGTACGACTCCAGGAAGCGGAACCCGGCGCGCTCCACCTCGTTCCTCCACTCGGCGAGGTCGGGGTCCGCGTCATCGACGAATATGGCCTCCCATTCGCCGCGGAAGGTCTGCGCGGAAAGCTGCGCGAGCATCGAGAACGCGTAGCGTCCGGCGCGCCTGCACGGGATTATGACGGACGCGTCCATGTCAGTAGCCTCGCAGGATCCGGTAGGCCCAGCAGGCGTAAACCTCCTTGAACGCCGCGCTGTTGACCTGGAGCGCGGCGGCGGACGGCCAGAACCAGTCCGCCTCAAACCCGTCGCGCAGGTTGGCCGTCGCCTCGTAGTCGCACGGCGCGGGGATCACCTCGACGGCGTCGCCCATCGCCTTGCGGAACATGAGGAGCGAGCGGCGCATGTGCCACGCGCTGGTGACGAGGAGGATGCGCCCGCGCTTCGCGTCCGCGCCCTCCGCGCCGACGCCGATGGCGGACGCCACGAAGCGTCCCTCCTCCTCGGTGTTGCGAGGCTCCTCGATGCAGGCGATCGCCTCGGCGGGGACGCCGAGGTCGCGAAGGAGGGGCGCGGTCGTGAGCGGAGTGCCCTTGGAGGTGCAGATCACGAGCGGCGCCTTGCCCGCCCGGTAGAGGCGCGCGGCGTGCCACACGCGGTCCGCGTTCGAGAACATCTCAGCGTTCGCGCACTCGTTCGTGTCCGCGCCCATCCCGCCGCCTAGCAGGACTATGGCGTCCGCCTGCGCGCTTTCGGACGCAGGGGCGTCCGGGAAGGCGCGCTCGAGCGGACGCGCCACGAGGGCCGTCATGAACGGACACGACCATGCCCATGTCCACACGGCGGACGCGACGGCGAGCGCCGTGGATGCGCGGCGCCAGCGGCGGCGGACGGCCAGCGCGGCGACGAGCATGAGGATTCCGATTGGGAGCGGCGCGACGAGCGCGCCCACGATGTGGTTGAACACGGCCATTGTCACTTCTCCGCGTATGCGCCAAGGAATGTGAAGTGCTCGACCTCGGGATCGAGCGATAGCTCGGAGAGGAGTCCGAGGACGGCGGGGTCGTTCGGGGTAGCCTCGAACTCGAACGTGAAGCGGAACTCGAAGTCCATGCCGGGGAGCGGACGAGACTCGAGCTTCGTGAGGTTGACGCCGATCGCGGCGAACTTCGATATGGTCTCGCTGAGGGAGCCGGGGCGGTGCGGAAGGCTCAGCATTATGCCAATCTTCGACGCGTCCGGCGAGATCTCGAGTCCGCGCGAGATGCAGATGAAGCGCGTGTAGTTGAACGCGGCGTCCGCAATCCCCTCGGCGAGGATGTCGAGTCCGTACAGCTCGGCGCACGCGCGCGAGGCGATGACGGCGCGGTCGGTCCTGCCGGACGCGGCGAGCTCCTTCGCGGCGACCGCCGTGTTGGAGCCGGGGACGGCCTTGACCTTCGGACGCGCTCGCAGGAAGGCGTTGCACTGGGCGAGCGCGTGCGGATGGCTCGCGATCTCGCGTATGTCCTCCAGCTTCGCGCCGGGGACGCCGAGGAGGACGTGGTCCACCTTGACGCGGACGGCGCGCGCGATGTGGAAGCGGTGCTTGAGCATGAGGTCGTAAACCTGCGCGACGGAGCCTGCGGCGGAGTTCTCGACGGGGAGGATCCCGTACGGACAGAGCCCCTTCTCGACGGCCTCGAAGATGCTCTCGAAGCCGGAGAAGTAGAGGATGGTCGGTATCTGGAAGAGGCGCGACGCCGCCTGCTGGGCGTAGGAGCCCTCCGTGCCGGGGCACGCGACCACGGCGCGCGACGGGAACGGAGCGCCCGCGGCGGCGGCCTTGAGGATCTCGGACACGAGCGGCGACTCGCCGCGGATGATCGCGCGCTGGCGGGCCTTGGAGAGTCCGAACAGCGTGGAGAACAGGAGCCGCGCGCCGTCGGCGCACTCGGGGCCGACGCGCTCCACGACGCGGGCGAGGACCGCGCGCTCGCGGGCGGGGTCGGTGACGCTCGCGCCGCTGCCGCGCTTGGCGTCCGCCACCTTCCCGACTATCTCCATGCGGCGGCGGAAGAGCTCGACGAGTCCGTCGTCGATCCTGTCTATCTCCTCGCGTATGCCCTCTAGTCCGCTCATGCCAGCGCCTCCCGGACCTTGTTGATGCGCGCCATGGTCCTGGCGAACATCTCCGGGGTCTGGCTCTGCGCGCCGTCGCACTTGGCGTGGGGCGGATCGTTGTGGACCTCGATGATGAGTCCGTCCGCTCCGATCGCGGCCGCCGCGACGGCGACGGAATCGACCATCCACGCGTGGCCGGTGGCGTGGGACGGGTCGATGACGACGGGGAGGTGGGAGAGCCTGTGGAGGAGCGTCACGACGCCGAGGTCGAGCGTGTTGCGCAGGGCCGTCTCGAACGTGCGGATGCCGCGCTCGCAGAGGATCACGTTGGGGTTGCCGGACGCCATGACGTACTCGGCGCTCATGAGCAGCTCCTGTATGGTCGCGGACATTCCGCGCTTGAGGAGGATCGGCTTCTTCGTGTAGGCGCCCACCTCCTTGAGGAGGTTGAAGTTCTGCATGTTGCGCGCGCCGATCTGGATGACGTCAACGTCGTTGAAGAGGTCGATGTCCTTGAAGTCCATGAGCTCCGTGACTATCGGAAGCCCAGTCTCCTTCTTCGCGAGCGAGAGGAGGCGGATGCCCTCGGCGCCCATTCCCTGGAAGGCGTAGGGCGAGGTGCGCGGCTTGAACGCGCCGCCGCGGAGCATCGTCGCGCCGGCGGCCTTCACGGACCTGGCGATCCCGACGATCTGCTCCTCGCTCTCGACGGAGCAGGGTCCGGCGATCACGGAGAAGCCGCCCGCGCCGACCTTGACGCCGGCGCAGTCGATCGCCGTGTCCTCCGGGTGGAACTTCCTGTTGGCCTCCTTGTACGGCTCCTGGATGCGCTGGACGGACTCCACTACGTCCAGCGCCTCGATGAGGGCCGGGTCGATGTGGGCGACGTCGCCGACGCAGCCGATGATCGTCTGCAGCGAGCCCTTCGACACGTGCGGTTCGATGTTCTTCGCCCTGAGCATGGACTTCAGGTTCTCGACCTGGGTTTCGTCCGCTCCCTTCTTGACTATTATGACCATGTTTGTCCTTTTTGCCTGTTAAACTGAAACGGCCCCGATCTCCTTTCTGGAGCGGGGCCGTCGTCGCTTGGCTTTTGACCTGTCTGCCTTCTTTTCAGTACGGCAGGACGACCCCGCTCCCGTAGGGGGCGAAGTAGTAAAACCAGAAGCCGAAGTATGACCTTTTGTTCATCTGCACGTATGATACCAAAACATCCCCGCAGATGTCAATAGCCGTCACGCTCGTCGGGCGCGCTAGAGGACCAGCGCGCCGTCCTTCGCCGTGACGGAGATCTTCGAGCCGGGCGGATACCTGCCCGCGATGATCGCCTTCGCTACCGGGTTCTCCAGGTCGCGCTGGATCGCCCTCTTCACCGGCCTCGCGCCGAACGCGGGATCGTAGCCGTCGCGCGCCAGCACCTCGAGCGCCTTTTCGTCCACCTCGATCTCCAGCTCCTGGTCCGCAAGCCTCTTCGCGAAGTCCTTCAGCTGGAGCTTCACGATCTCGCGGATCTGGTCCTGCGTGAGCGAGTCGAACTCGAGTATCTCGTCGAGCCTGTTCAGGAACTCCGGACGGAAGATGTTCGGCAGCTCCGAACGCGGCGCGTTCGAGGTCATGATCACGACCGTGTTCTTGAACGAAACCGTGCGCCCCCTGCTGTCGGTCAGGCGGCCGTCGTCGAGAACCTGCAAAAGCATGTTAAAGACGTCCGGATGGGCCTTCTCTATCTCGTCAAGGAGAACGACCGAG
>JAGCFB010000083.1 GCA_017650345.1 Kiritimatiellia bacterium
ACGCGCAAGGCCTTTTTTGGCGCGAAACGAGCCGTCACGTTGACAAGGCAAGGGGAAAAGAAGAAGTTATACGTCAGTTACGACTGTGGAGGAAACGGGAGAGCGACAGGCTACTCGAGCGATTCGAGGGTGATGGGGCGGATGCCGAGGCGGCGGAGCTTCGCGTTTGTCTGCTCCCAGAAGAGGATCAGCTCGTCGGCGGAGAGCGTCTCCTTCGCGCGATCCACCTCGGACTTCGCGCGCTCGTATATGGCAGTCTCGGCGTCCTGCCGCTCGGCGAGCCGCAGTCCGTAGCCCTCGATGGTCCCGCCCGCCGCGAGGTACGCGCGTATCTCGCGCTTCATCCCCTCGACGATGGACTTCACCTGCCGCGCCTCCAGTCCGTCGCCGTCGGACGCCTCCACGCGCCGCGCGAGCGCCGCCTCCACCGCGCCCTCCGTCGTGTTGCGCACCGCCGCCTTCACGCCGGGCACGGCGAAACTCGCGAGAAAACGCTCCCCCTCGTCCGCGAACACGTCGCTCCAGCCGGTGAGGATGCCCTTCTCGATGACCGCCGCGTCGCCTATCGGATACCGGCGCGTCCCGTCGCCCGCGATGGCGGCGTCCGGCTCCGGCGCGGCGAGCCGGAACCATGCGGCTGTCACGCCCACCGCCAGCGCGGCCGCCGCGACCACGGCCGCGGCCACGGCGCGGCGCCTCACGCCGCGCACCTCGCCGTTCGCCTTGCTGCCGTCCGCCGCTACGACCTTTATCGGGCGTATCCCCTCCCTGCGCAGCGCGGCGAAGACGTCCTCGCGGCACTTGGCGTCCATCGACGCCTCGTGCCGGACGCCTCCGCTGTCGCGATATGCGTAGGTGTACTTCATCGACCCTTCTTCGGATCGAACTCGATCTTCATGGGCTCCGTGGGCATCTCGTGGTATTGCAACCAGAGCGCCTTCTGGTATTCGCCCTTGGGCTCGGGAGCCCACCCCTCCTGGAGTGCCTTTATGTAGAATGCGCGGCGGAAGAGCTTGAACCCGAAGTTCTCCGTCGCCATTCTCTGCACGACGCTGCTCGTCTCGGCGGGAAGCCTCCCGGACGGAAGCTCGTCAAGCTCCGCAAGCGTCGATGCCGGACTGAGCGTGCTCCTGTGAAGGACCGTGTATCCCGATCCGAAGAGAAGCGACATGGACCTCGCCATCTCCTTGCGCAGGCGCCTCTCCAACGTATCCTGCGGCGGATTGTCCTTTGCGAGCATCCTGACGTTCACGATCCCGTACTTCTGCTCCGGCGCAAGCATCATGGACATGGGAATGTCGGCGTCCGCAACGACGACGGCGAAGTCCAGTCCGCTTTCGGACGCGACCTTGCCCAGCTCAGCAATGTCCGCGGTGCCGGATGCCTCGCGGTCAAGCACATCGACATGGAGCATGAATTCGCTTTCCAGCGCCTGCGCGCCGGCGGAAAGGACGTCCCGCGAAACCCGGCTCTGCATGTTCACGAATCCGACGCGTCCCTTCGCCTCGCGCCTGTCGAGGACGAATCCGCCTGTCGCCTTCCTTAGGCGTTCCGCCTTGTCCATTCCGTTGGTTGCCGCATTTTCCGCGCCCTCCGCCTGCACAACGGCGGCGGCGCCTAGCATTAGAATCGCAACGAGCATCTTCATGGTGTTTCTCCTGTCTGTGGATTTCATTTTTCGCTTTCGCGCAGCTTCACCGCCTCCAGGCGAAGCTTGACGTTCGCCGGAGAGAGCAGCGCAGGAATGTCCTTCTCGGCGAACAGCTTGTTCGCCGCCTCGTAGTAGGTCTCGATCTCTTCGGCGGACGCGCCGTCGTTCTTCATGGTGGTGATCGCGGAAAGCACCTCGTCGCGGTAGTCGGCCAGCTTGGCAAGCTCCTGCCGCGTCTCCTGGATCACCTCGCTCGGCTTCTTGCCCTCGGCAAGAGCCTCCTTCAGCTGCTCGACTCCATATGCGACGTCCGCTATCCTGCGCTTCTCGTCGTCGGACCTCTCGTCCTGCGGCTCCGACAACTCTCCGCTGTCCAGGGCCGCACCGAAATCGGCGTCGAACGCGACAGGGTCGAAGGAGCTGAAGATCCTGAATCCGGGCGTCGTCCTGTACAGCGCATCAAGTTCATTGAGGCTGTCGTGCCTGAAAAGAGGCTTGTCCTCGATCTCGACGCCGTTTTCGCGCCGAACGCCAGGACGCGAGACTCGGGCCACTGTATATACCTGTCCGAAGCTGTTGGTCACCTTGCGTCCGATGTCCGGATGCTTCTTCGGAGGCTCGGAAAACGGAACGGGCTCTCTCGCCGGCGCTTCGGCTGCCGGTTCCGCCGCAACAGGCGCGTCCGGCGTGAAGTCCGCAATCATCGCCGGACTGTCCGACGGTCCCTCCTCGACGGGTGCCTCAGGCTTGCGCGCGATGCCGACGATGACGAAAAAGACGACGATTCCAAGCGTCACCACGACGCCGGTCACTGCCGCAAGCTTCCTGTTCCTGTTCATTTTGAACCTGGTCCTTTTCTGCTGTATCTCCTCTGGTTTCGCATGGTTTTCCGCATGCTTCCGTAGTAATGATATTATATCATTTTTTGATGCACGCGCGCACCAGCATGCAGGGGATCAGCTCAAACCGCCCTTCCGGCATTAATGCGCCTTCGGCGCGCACCACGAAAGCCGGGCTCGAGAGGCAGGTCGCTTCGCGGGATATAAAAATGTTGCCGATCTGTTGCAATGCCATTAGTTTCTATAGCCGGATAAAAGGAGAGGCTGGACTAGTAATGAATTTCCTCGCGCAGAGGGCGCGGAGACGCAGAGGGTGGGATTTGAACCACGGAATACACGGAAGACGCGGAAGATGAAATGGGGGAGGCTGTCCAGACTGACCGGCCGGAGCATCAGAACCAGCCTTTCTTTCATGGGCTGGGCAGGCAATAGCCAGCGACCATGAGCGCTGGAATCAACAGCCTCTTTTTCATGGGGCTATGCAAGCAACGGCAAGCGAACATGTGGCCGTCATTTTTTGTCGCCGGCGGAGCCGGCGCGTTCGTGTCCGGCCGGG
>JAGCFB010000084.1 GCA_017650345.1 Kiritimatiellia bacterium
CTCGTTTCGCTTTCAATTGGTCGGAATCGCCGCCAAAAAAGGGTGTGTGGGCATGGCGGAATCATGGTATAATATTTTGACACGTAACCCCATAAGGAGAAGGAGAAAGACATGGTCAATGGTGGACTGATATTCTTTGGCATTGTGGCGCTCATCGTCATAGTGGCCATATTGAAGACCGCGGTGATTGTTCCGCAGAAAACGGCGTATATAGTCGAACGGCTCGGCAAGTACCGTTGCACGCTGGAAGCTGGATTCCATGTCTTGGTACCTTTCTTCGACCGTATCGCGTATCGTCATTCTCTCAAGGAGCAGGCGATTGACGTGCCGCCGCAGGAGTGCATCACGAAGGACAACATCGCCGTCTCCGTTGACGGCATACTGTATATGCAGGTGATGGATCCAGCCAAGGCTTCCTATGGCATCGGCAATTACCTCTTTGCTACGACGCAGCTCGCGCAGACCACCATGCGTTCGGAAATGGGCAAGCTCGATCTCGACCGCTCGTTCGAGGAGCGCACGTCCATCAACGCGGCCATCGTCGCGGCGGTCGACAAGGCGAGCGACCCGTGGGGCATCAAGGTGACGCGCTACGAGATCAAGAACATCACGCCGCCGCGGACGATCCGCGACGCGATGGAGAAGCAGATGCGCGCCGAGCGCGAGAAGCGCGCGATGATCGCGGAGTCCGAGGGCGAGCGCCAGGCGAAGATCAACCGCGCCGAGGGCGAGCGCCAGGAGGCGATCGCGCTTTCCGAGGGCGAGCGCATGCGCAAGATCAACGAGGCGGAGGGCAAGGCGAAGGAGATCATGCTCGTCGCCGAGGCGCAGGCCGCCGGAATCCAGAAGGTCGCCGAGGCGATCAGCGGCAAGGGCGGAATGGAGTCCGTCAACATGCAGCTCGCCCAGCAGTACCTCGCGCAGTTCGGCAACCTCGCCAAGACGAACAACACGATGATCATCCCGTCCAACCTGGCGGACGTCGCGGGCGTCATCAAGGCCTGCACGACGGTCATCAAGAAGGCGGACGTCTGATCGCGGACCGGCCATGACGCTTGACGAGCTCAACGCGATCGTCGAAAGCGGCGGGATAGACGAGTTCATCCGCGTCTGCGAGGCGCGGCAGGTCAAGGCGCTGTCGAAGATAGCGGACGACATAACGGCGCGTCCCGAGATACGCGTCGTCCTGCTCGCCGGCGCGTCGTCCGCCGGGAAGACCACCACCGCGAAGCGCCTTTGCACCCAGCTCAGGGTGAACGGCGCGGACGCGATGCACCTTTCGACGGACGACTACTTCGTCGGCGACAGGCGCAATCCGCGCGACGAGAACGGCGAGCTCGACTACGAATGCGTCCAGTGCGTCGATATGGAGCGGCTCGCGGCGGACATCAACGCGCTCATGCGCGGCGAGGGCGTGAAGATGCGTCGCTTCAACTTCGTCGAGCACGAGGGGTACGACGAGACCGAGACGACGTCGCTCTCCGAGGGCGGCATCCTAGTCCTCGAGGGCATCCACGCCCTCAATCCGCTCCTCACCGAGGGCGTTGACGACGGCTGCAAGTTCCGCATCTTCATCGAGCCTAAGACGCAGCCGGTCCTCTTCCTCAGGGCGCGCCTGCCTTCGACGGACGCGCGGCTTCTCAGGCGCATCGTGCGCGACAACCAGTTCAGGAAGATGGATCCGCAGGAGACGTTCCGCAGGTGGCCGATGGTCCTCGCCGGCGAGGACAAGTGGATCAACCCGTTCCGTCCGAACGCGGACGCCGAGTTCGATTCCGCCCTCGCCTACGAGCTGGCCGTCCTGAAGCCGTACGTCGAGGGGCTCCTCGCGCGCGTGCTCATGAAGAATCCGGAGGAGAGGAAGGCCCTGTTCCTCTGCAACCTCCTGAGCATGGTCCTCGCGACGGACCCGACGAAGGTCCCGGGCGACTCCATCCTCCGCGAGACTATCGGCGGCAGCCAGCTCGAATACTAGGCGCAGCCTCCTGCCCGCCGCCCGCGCCGCCCTCTAAACAAAACGGGCGGTTTTTGCTATAATGTAGGCAGGGATGGCACTGATAGAGTTCCAGAATGTTGTAAAGAGGTTCAACGGCTCCGCCGTGCTGGACGGGCTTTCGTTCACCGTCGAGAAGGGCGAGGTCCTGTGCGTCGTGGGCCCTTCCGGCACCGGAAAGTCCGTCACGCTCAAGCACCTGGTCCGCCTCCTCACCCCCACTTCCGGACGCGTTGTCTTCGACGGGATCGACGTCGCGTCGTGCGATGACCGGACGCTCGAATCCGTGCGCGGACGCATCGGCTACCTCTTCCAGGGCGGCGCGCTCCTCGCGTGGATGACCGTCGCGGAGAACGTCGCGCTTCCGCTGGAGGAGTGCACGGATCTCCCGGACGGCGAGATCGCGCGCCGCGTGGAGCGGGCGCTGGAGTCCGTCGAGCTGACCGCCGCGGCCGAGAAGTACCCGGCGGAGATATCCGGCGGAATGCAGAAGCGCGCCGGGCTTGCGCGCGCGATAGTGCGCGAGTCGGACGTGGTGCTCTACGACGAGCCTACTTCCGGACTGGACCCGGTGACGTCCGTCACGATCAACGGACTCATCCGCAAGCTGAACCGGACGCTCGACATCACGTCCGTCGTCGTCACCCACGACCTCCAGGGCGCGCTGACGATCGCGGACAGGATACTGCTTCTCAAGAACGGCCGCGCGGTGATATGCGCGACGCCGGACGATTTCGTCAGGTCTGACAACCGCGAGGTCAAGGAGTTCCTCGCCGCGATGAAAGGAGAGACGCTGTGAGCGCAAAGAAGAGCGACGCATTTTCCGAGGCGATAGTGGGCCTTTTCATGATGGCCGTGCTGTCGCTGCTGGTGTACTTCACGATCGTCATATCGGGCGTGGACGTCCTCCAGGGACGCAAGAAGGTCGAGGTCAGCGTGGTCTTCTCCGACGTGGGCGGACTCAAGGACCACGACAGCGTGATGTACCGCGGCACGAAGGTCGGCGCCGTCGATCGCATCGACCTGACGCCGACGAACCTCGTCGCCGTAATCGAGATCGACAACGACGTCGTCCTCCGCGAGACGTGCCGCATCGCGGTCTGCAACCTCTCCATGCTTGGCGGCAACTACCTCCTCCTCGAGGAGGGCTCGGGCGAGCCGCTGCCGCTGGAGACGACTCTGTTCCAGGGCGAGACGCCCACGGACTGGATGCGCGACGTGGCGCGCATAGCGAAGAACATCAACGACTTCACCTCAGGCGGCGAACTCAAGAGCATCGTCACCAACTTCGAGGCGGCGAGCATCAAGCTGCGCGTGATAGCGGACCGCGTGGAGCGCGGCGAAGGAACGGTGGGCAAGCTCCTGTCGTCCGACGACACGGTTTACAACGACCTCCAGAGCGTAATGGCGGACGCCAAGGACATCGCAGCGCGCCTGCGCAGCGGCGAGGGGACGCTCGGACGCCTCCTCTCCTCGGACACGAAGCTCTACGACGACCTTTCTGCGACGATCGCGGACGCGAGCGCGATCGCGGCTTCCCTCCGCCGCGGCGAAGGGCTCGCCGGACGCCTCCTCAAGGACGACGACCCGATCTATGCGAACCTCGACGCCGCCATCGCGAGCTTCAAGAGGGCGTGCGACTCCATGGACGCAAAGGCGACGTTCGACAGCGCTAACGAGCTTCTCGCGAACCTCAACGCGACGGCTGAGCGCATGAAGAACGGCGAGGGCACGATCGGCAAGCTGCTTGCGGACGACGAGCTCTACAAGGAGGTCCAGGGACTCACCAAGGACGTCCGCCAGGTCCTCGACAACTTCCGCGACACGACGCCGATCTCGACCTTCGGCTCGCTCATAATGGGAGGCCTGTGATGTCCGGCGTCCGTCCCGCACGCCTGGCCCTGTCCGCCGCCGCGCTCCTCGCGGCGTCCGCCTCCGCGCGCGCCGCCGTAACCGTGCGCCAGGACATCACGCTAGCCGGCGGATGGAGCGCGATCTACCTCGAGGTCGCGCCCTCCGGCACCCCGGACGAGACTTTCGCCGACTGGCCCGTCAACGCCGTGGGGTTCTACGACCCCGCCGCGTTCCTCGCCACGCGCCAGTTCTCGAAGGACTGGGACTCCCACGGACTTTCGATGAACCCGGTCGCTACATGGCGCCGCGACTACCCCGAGTCCAACACTATCTCGTCCATCCCTGCCGGGACCGTCTGCATCCTCTTCAGCACGAACGACGCGCCGACGCAGGTCTCTGTTGAGGGCGTCCCCGCCGCGCCTCGCATCACCTGGCATGTGACGGACACGAACCACGTTTACAACTTCGTGGGCATCTCGCTCCAGGATGGGGCGACCGTCTCGCCCATGGACTACCTCGAGGGCTTCAAGGGGTCCTTCGTCAACGAGGGACTCTACAAGATCTGCGGCAGATACGAGGACCAGACGCAGAGCTACAACCCGGTGTACCCCGACTCCGTCCTGCGCGACGGCGACGTGCTGCTCGTCGCGTCCGACCTCCAGTGCGACTGGTCGGGCGTCCTCTACGTATCTCCGATGGGCGGACTCGACTTCGGGAGCGACTCTTCCAAGGCGACGCTCTCCGTGCGTAACGACGGCGCCGAGGCGCGCACCGTCGCCATCGATCTGCTCACGTACGCTGAGTTCGGCGACGTGGAGCTTCCGCTTTCCGCCGTCCACC
>JAGCFB010000013.1 GCA_017650345.1 Kiritimatiellia bacterium
CCTCGCGGCCGACGACGGCGGGGCGAAGCCGTGGAAATGGTTCAGGTTCCTGGCGAACACGGAGAGCGGATACCTTATCGTCGAGACTGACGCGGGGCTCGTCACGATCAACCCGCACGCCGCGCGCGAGCGCATAGCGTTCGAGCGGCTTCTCGACGCGTCGCGCGGCGGATCCGCCGCGCTCTCGCAGCAGCTGCTGATTCCGGACGCGGTGAGACTCCCGCCGATCGACGCCGCGCGCGTCTCGGCGGCAATAAGCGACATAAGGGCGATGGGTTTCAAAATCGAGGAGTTCGGACGCGACACGTTCAAGGTCGACGCAGTGCCGCAGCTTCTCGGGGGACTGTCCCCCGCGGACATGCTCGCGACGATTGCGCGGGACCTTTCGGAAGGCGGGGCAAGGCGCGGCGAGCGCTGGCGAGAGGAGCTGATAGCGAAGTCCATCGCGCGCTCGTCCGCGGGGATGTCCGTCGCGCTCGACGAAAAAGGCGCGACGAGGCTCGTGGAGGAGCTCGCCTCGTGCAGGATGCCCTACGTCTGCCCGCGCGGGAAGCTGACGATGTTCTTCACCTCCACGCGCGAGCTCGACCGCAAGTTCTCGAAGAGCAGATAGCTCAGAACCTCGCGCGGAGTCCGATCTCGAACGTGCGCGGCTCGCCTACAAGGCACTCGTAGTAGTGGCGCGCCGTGTCGAAGTACTTCTCCCCGAAGAGGTTTCTGACGCCGAGCGTGAGAGTCCAGTTCTCCGGTCCGCCGAACTTCGAGAGCGGCATGGACACGTTGACGTCGAAGAGGTAGGAAGGGTCGAACCTGAGGTTCTTGTCCTGATAAACGCCGCGGACGCAGGCGTAGCTCATCGAGCGGAACCTGAAGCCGCATCCGAGGACGATGTCCTCCAGCGGACCGGACGAGATGCGGTAAGAAGTGGAGAACGTCACCGCGTGCGCGGGGTAGCGCTCGAAGTCGCGCCCCTTCTCGCCCGGCGCGACCGTGCGGTCGGTGTACTTGTTGTACGCGTACATCGCCATCATCGTCCAGTCGTCCGTGATGTCGCCGGAAAGCGACAGCTCCGCGCCGCGAGAGGTGTTGCGCCCCTCCTGCTCGTAGTACGTCGTGTTGGCGATCTGCGAGGGCGTGTTCTCCTGCTCGATGCGGTATGCGGACGCGGTGAGCCACAGGCGCTCGAAGGTCTTGATCCTCACGCCTCCCTCGACCTGCGTCGCGTACCAGGGCTTCGTCAGCGGATCTCCGTCCGCGCCCTTCATGCTCAGCATGGGGGTGCGCGTCTGCGAGATGTTGCCGAAGAAGACGAGCCAGTCGAGCGGCTGGACGGAGATTCCGCCGCGCGGCGACACGCCGTGTCCGTCCTGTCCCGCCGTCCCAGCGGCGTCGTTCAGGTGGATGTAGTCGTACCTCACCCCGCCGAGGAGCGAGAACCAGCCCCATGTCACCGAGTCCTGCAGCGTCACGCCGTGGCGTGTGTTGGCCGCGGAGAAGACGGATCCGTCGCTGTAGCGCGTGTCGAGCTGCGTGAGGAAGCTGTTTTTGAGGCCGAAGTCGAACTCGGTGTCGTATATCGACCGTCCGTATGCGCTGTAGGTGCGCAGGAGCGACTTCGACTCAGAGAAGCCGGAGGTCATGTACTTCTGTCCGGAGCTCCAGAGCCCCGTGTCGTAGTAGTTCAGGAGCTCTGCGCCGCGTCCGGCGTACGGCTCGCGCGTCTGCTGGTCCATGGACGCAAACTGGAACGCGCCGCCGAACTTGAGAAGCCAGTTCTCCGTCACCTGCCAGTCGACCCAGGGGTTGATGAGCATTCCCTCGTAGTGCTGGCGGTCCCCGGGAAGGCACGACGACTCGTACCAGCGGTAGCCTCCGCCGGGGCGTCCGCGCCACACTGGGACGCCGATGTAGCTCGGCGTGTCCGCATACTGGAACATCGTCTTGAGTCCGAACGTGACGTCGTCGTTCGGCTTGAACACGAAGCTCGGCGCAACGGAGAACGACTCGCGTCCGCGCGCGCCCTTCTGCGACCCCTCGTGGATGTACGCGGGCTCGTAGTAGTCCGCGGTACCGACGACGCGCACCGCGGCCTTCCCGTCAAGCATCGTCTCGTTGGCGTCGGCCATTCCGCGCTGGCGGAAGGTGTGCTTTCCGACCGAGGTGTTCGCCTGGAGGTTCACCTCGTCGCCCCTGAGGTGCGCGCCCTTGAGGTACATGTTGATCGACCCGCCCGCGCCGTTGGCGTTTGAGGCCGCGCCCGAGCCGCCCGCGAGGGAGGCTATCGGACCCTTCACGATCTCGACGCGCTCCATGAGGAACGGATCCATGAAAAGCCCGGGGCCGCGTCCGACGGAGTACATTCCGTCGATCGCAGGTTCCGTTCCGCCCTTGCCGCGGATGGTGAAGAGCCCTGGCTGACGGACGAGAAGCGAGGTTCCGCCCGTCTCGATTCCGGGCACGTGACGAAGGAGATCGTTGAGGTCCGTGGGGTTGTGCTCGCGGATGAAGTCCTCGGTGAGCGTATCGACTACGCAGGGGAGCTTCTCGGGAGGAACGTCGGTGAAGGTTCCGGAACTGACCGTCTCCGGGCGGTACTTGGAGAGCGCAGAGCCTTCTACCACGACGGTGCCGAGGTCGGCGACTGTGTTTGTCGAGGCGGTTTCCCCGTCTGTGTTTTCCTGCGCAGTACACGCAAAGGCAAACGCAAC
>JAGCFB010000085.1 GCA_017650345.1 Kiritimatiellia bacterium
CGCAGCAGTGGTGGCAGTCGCCCGTGACGGCGTGGTCCCTGCCCGTCCAGCAGTACGTGCAGAGCTGGTCCTCCGGCAGTCCGATCGCCTTTATGAGGTCGTCCACGCGCTGGAACGCGAGCGAGGTGAGGTTGAGCTTCTCGCGGATGAACTCGACCATCCCCTTGTACGGCTCGCCGTCCGGGTCGATGTACTTGTCGATGTCCGCGTTCTCCCCCTCCTTGCCGCGGATGTAGCGGCGCGTGATGAGGTCGTAAACGCTCTTGGAGCGCGAGAAGTTGATGAACGGGCACGGGAAGAGCAGCGGCGGACACGCGATGCGCATGTGCGTCTCGAGGCACCCCTCGGAGTAGAGCTTCGCCGCCTGCTTGCCGAGCTGCGTGCCGCGCACGATGGAGTCGTCGCAGAATACGAGGCGGCGGTTCCTGATCAGCCCGGGGATCGGGATGAGCTTCATGGACGCGACGTGCTCGCGCTGGCTCTGGTCCTGCGGCATGAACGAACGCGCCCACGTCGGGGTGTACTTGACGAACGGACGCGCGAACTTGATCCCCGCCTCGTGCGCGTAGCCGAGCGCGTGGGAGGTGCCGGAGTCCGGGATGCCGCACGCGGCGTCCGCCTCGGTCGGGGTCCGCCTCGCGAGCGCGCTTCCGCAGCGGTAGCGCGTCATCTCGACGTTGCGTCCCTCGTAGGAGGAGGCGGGATATCCGTAATAGACCCAGAGGAACGAGCAGATCGCCATCTTCCTGCCTGGTTCGACGAGCGTGATGTCCGCCTCGGGCGTGAGCTCGGCGACCTCGCCCGGACCCAGGTCGCGCACGTGCTCGTATCCGAGGTTGGGCAGCGCGCAGCTCTCCATGAGGGCGATCATCGAGCCGTCCTTCTTGCCGAGCACGACCGGCGTGCGGCCCCAGCGGTCGCGCATCGCGTAGAGGCGCCCGGTCTGGTCGATGAGGAGGATAGAGCAGCTGCCGGTGACGCGCTCCTGCACGTAGCGGAGCCCGTCGATCAGCGTGTCGCGCGTCGCTATGAGGGCGCTCACGATCTCCGTCTGGCCGACCATCCCGCTCGTCGTGGAGAACTGGAGCTGCGCCGAGTTGCCCTCGAACAGCTCCTTCTTGAGCTCCTCGGCGTTGGCGATGAGTCCGACGGTGACGATCGCGAACATCCCGAGCTTCGAGCACATCACGAGCGGCTGCGGATCGGTGTCGGAGATGACGCCGATGCCCACGGACCCCTTGAAGCGCGAGAAGTCGCTCTCGAACTTGCTCCTGAACGGCGCGTTCTGGATGTTGTGTATCGAGCGCTGGAACTGTCCGCCCTCGCCCAGGACGGCCATGCCGCCGCGGTGCGTGCCGAGGTGGGAATGGTAGTCCGTTCCGAAGAAGAGGTCCTTTACGCAGTCCTCCTTCGATATTACTCCGCAGAATCCGCCCATGTGGCCCTCCTTTTTGGGATCGTTTCCGTTTACGCGAAAAGCTTCGCCAGCTTCTCCAGCTGCGCGACCTTGTCCCTGTTCTCAGCGAGCTTGCGCCTCGCCTCGGCGACGACCGCCTCGGGCGCGTGCGCGACGAAGTTCTCGTTGGCGAGCTTGGCCTCGCTGGACTTGATGAAGCCAGCGAGCTTCGCGAGCTCGCCCGCTATGCGCTTCGACTCGGCCGCCTTGTCCACGAGTCCCTCGAGCGAGAGGTACACCGTTCCGAACGCCGTCATCTTGGACGGCATCGCAAGGTCGCTCCCGGCGGGGACGAACTCGACGGACTCCGCTCGCATCGCGCGCTTCAGGGAGTCCGCCTCGGCAGCAGCCTTCGGGTCGTCCGTCGCGACCGTCGCCTTGACGAATGTCGCCGGCGGCACCTTGTACTCGGCGCGGAGCGCGCGCAGCGCGGTTATCGCCTCGCGCTTCGCGTTCACGAAGTCGTACGTCTCCTGCGAAAGCCCCCAGGCCGCCTTTTCGGCGTCCGTGTAGCCGGTCGGGAACTCCGCGCGCATGATGGACTCCCCCTCCTTCAGGTAGCCGAGCTGGTGCGCGACCTCCTCCGTGATGAACGGCATGTAGGGGTGGAGCAGGCGCAGCGCCTTCCAGAAGACGTCCCGCAGGATGGTGAACGCGCGCGCCTTGTCCGGCGCGTCCTTCGCGTACTCCACGTACCAGTCGCATATCTGCGTCCAGAAGAAGTCGTAAACCGCGAGCGCGCCGTCCTGGATGCGGTAGCTCTCGAGTATCTCGTTGACCTTGCGGCACGCGAGATCCGTGGCCCAGAGGATGTGGCGCTCGTCGCTGGTGAGGGATTGGCCAAACGCAGTTTGGCCATCAGGGCCGGAGGCGCAATCCTTTGCGCCGAAGCCGTTCATCTCCATGAAGCGGGCGGCGTTCCATATCTTGGTGCAGAAGTTGCGGCCGATCTCGAACTTCTCCTTGCTGACCTTGCTGTCGCAGTCGAGCGAGGTGATGAGCGCGATGGAGAAGCGGAGCGCGTCGGCGGAGTACGCGTCGATGAGTTCAAGCGGATCGAGCGAATTGCCCTTGGACTTCGACATCTTCGAGCCGTCCGCCGCGCGGACGATTCCGTGGATGACGATGTTCTTGAACGGAGGCTTCCCCATGAAGTGGATTCCGGCCATCATCATCCTGGCGACCCAGAAGAAGATGATGTCCTGCGCCGTCACGAGGTCCGTGGTGGGATAGTAGTAGTCGAGGTCGGCGGTCTTCTCCGGCCAGCCCAGCGTCGAAAACGGCCAGAGCCACGAGCTGAACCAGGTGTCGAGCACGTCCGGATCCTGGTCGAGGTCGGCGAGCGTCAGCGCGGCGTTGCCCGTCGCCTTCTTCGCCTTCTCCAGCGCCTGCTCCGCCGTCTCGGCCACAAACACCAACTCTTCGCCATTCCCTCTTCCCTCTTCACCGATTCCCGCGTTCACGCGAAGCGTGTACGCGGGAATCCTGTGTCCCCACCAGAGCTGGCGGGAGATGCACCAGTCCTGGATGTTCTCCATCCAGTTGAAGTAGATCTTGGACCAGCGCTCCGGGACGAAACGGACCTCCCCGCTCCTCACGGCCGCGATGGCGGGCTCCGCGAGCGGCTTCATCCTGACGAACCACTGCTTCGAGAGGCGGCTTTCGACGACCTCGTGGCAGCGGTAGCAGTGTCCCACCTGGTTGTCGTAGTCCTCGATGTGGTCGAGGTAGCCCTGCGCCTCGAGGTCCGCGACCAGCGCCTCGCGGCACTTGAAGCGGTCCATCCCGCAGTACTTCTCCCCGGCGAGCTCGTTCATGCGCCCGTCGTCCGTCATGATGTTGATCTCGGCGAGGTTGTGGCGCTTGCCGACGAGGAAGTCGTTCGGATCGTGCGCGGGCGTTATCTTCACGATGCCCGTGCCGAACTCGCGCTCCACGTAGTCGTCGCTGATGACGGGGATCTCGCGTCCGGTGAGCGGAAGCATCACGTTCTTGCCGACGAGGTGCGCGTAGCGCTCGTCCTTCGGGTTAACGGCGACCGCGGTGTCGCCTGGGAGCGTCTCGGGACGCGTCGTGGCGACCATGATGTAGTCCTTGTACGGCTCGCCCGCCGCGCCCTTCTCGCTGCCGACGACGGGATAGCGCACGTACCAGAGGTGTCCGTGGTTGGCCTCGTGCTCCACCTCGTCGTTCGCGAGCGCCGTGCCGCACCTGGGGCACCAGTTGACGATGTAGTTGCCCTTGTAGATGAGGCCCTCGTCGTAGAGCTGCGTGAAGACCTTGGCGACCGCCCTGGAGCAGCCCTCGTCGAACGTGAAGCGCTCGCGCGACCAGTCCGTGGAGTTGCCGAGCATCCTCTGCTGGTGGACGATCGTGCCGCCGTACTGGCGCTTCCACTCCCAGACGCGCTCGACGAACGCCTCGCGCCCGAGGTCCTGGCGGCGCTTGCCCTCCTTCTTGAGCGCCTTCTCCACAACGTTCTGCGTCGCGATGCCGGCGTGGTCCGTGCCGGGGAGCCACAGCGTGTTGCGCCCCTGCATGCGGCGCCAGCGCACGAGGATGTCCTGGATCGTCTGGTTGAGGGCGTGCCCCATGTGGAGGATGCCCGTCACGTTCGGCGGCGGAATGACTACCGAGTACGGCTCGCCCTTGCCCGGCTCGTCGTGGAAGCAGCCGGACGTCTCCCATACCTGATACCACTTGGCCTCCGCGGCCTTCGCGTCGTAGTGTTTTTCCATCATCTCTATTTGCGTCTTTTGCGCGGTTTTTTGACAGTAGATTATATATTATACCAAATTGGCGGCGCGCGCGTCAGATCCGGAGGCCTTTGAGGAGCGCGATCTCCTCCTTGTAGCCCTGGAGATCGCACGGCGTCTCGAGGTAGAACGGAAGGTCCCGCAGCCTCGGATGGTTCACGATCCGCCTGAAGGCGTCCAGTCCGATCCTGCCCTTGCCGATCTTCTCGTGGCGGTCCTTGTGCGAGCCGAGTCCGTTCATCGAGTCGTTCGTGTGGATCGCCTTGAGGCGTCCGAGCCCAACGACGCGGTCGAACTCCGCAAGGACGCCGTCAAGGTCGTTCACGATGTCGTATCCGGCGTCCCAGACGTGGCACGTGTCCAGGCACACGCCGAGCGCGCAGCCGGGCGCGGACGCCTCGACGCGGTCGATTATCGCGCGCACCTCCTCGAAGCGTCCTCCCACCTCGCTGCCCTTGCCGGCCATCGTCTCGAGGAGGACCGTCGTCGCCGGGACCTTCCCGAACGAGCCGAGGATCCTGGTCAGCATGGACGAGATGAGCTCGATCCCCTTCTCCGCGCCCTGTCCGACGTGCGAGCCGGGATGGAAGTTGTACATCGCCCCTGGCGTGAGCTCGAGCCGCTTCAGGTCGTCGAGCATCGTCATCTCCGCGAACTCCCGCACGCGCTCCTCCGCGCCGGCCGCGTTCAGGGTGTAGGGCGCGTGGGCGAGGATCGGACCTATCCCGTTCGCCGCCGCGTAGTCCATGAAAGCCGCGGCGTCCGCCTTGTCCACCGGCTTCGCCGCGCCGCCGCGCGGATTGCGCGTGAAGAACTGGAACACGTTGGCTCCGATGGAGACCGCCGTCTGGCCCATGGCCATGTAGCCTCCGCTGGACGAAAGATGGCAACCTATCTTCATGACGCCTCCATTGTGCTGTACGGTGGATCGACGACGCACGCCGCGACGGCGCGCGCTACGAGAACTCGCGAAGGACCACGCCCTTGAGGTAGTGCCCCTCCGGGAACGAAAGCGCGACCGGATGGTCCGCCCCCTGGCGCGTCCTGGCGACGACCTGGAAGGAGCGCCCCGCATCCTCGGACGCCTCGGCGAGTATCTTGTCGAAGAGCTCCGGGGTCATCGCGCCCGAGCATGAGAACGTCGCGAGCGTGCCGCCCGGACGCAGAAGCTTCATGGCGAGGAGGTTGATGTCCTTGTACCCGCGCGCCGCCTTCATGACCTGCGCCTTCGTCTCCGCGAACTTCGGCGGATCGAGGACTATCATGTCGAACGTCCTTCCGGCGTCGCGGCAGGAGCGGAGGTACTTGAAGACGTCCGCCTCGACGTACTCCATCCTGGTCCCGCACATGTGCTGGATCTCCTCGTTGCGCCTCGCGAGCGCAAGCGCGTCCGCCGAGACGTCCACCTGGACGACGGACGCCGCGCCGCACGCGCGCGCGAAGAGTCCGAACCCGCCGGTGTACGAGAAGCAGTTGAGCACGTCGGCGCCGTTCGCCAGAGGACCGACCGCCGCGCGCGCGTCGCGCTGGTCGAGGTAGAAGCCTGTCTTGTGCCCCTTGCGGACGTCTATGAGGAACTTGCACGGACCCTCCGCGATCTCCACAAGCTCCGGCGGCTCCGCGCCGCGAAGGACGCGGAAAGCCGGCTCCCTGGGGAGGCCCTCCTTCGCGCGGACGTCGATGTCGAGGCGCTCCGAGACGCCGAGGCAGCCTGGCGCGGCGGACATCAGGGCGTCCGCCACTGCGTCCTTCCAGAACTCCGCGCCGGCGGACGTGAACTGGCAGACGACCCAGCCGGCGTAGTAGTCCGCCACGACGCCGGGGAGTCCGTCGCTCTCCGCGTTGACAAGCCTCATCGCATCCGTGTAGGCGTTGACGAAGAAGTCGCCGCGGCGTCCGACGGACGCGAACACGCGCTCCTTGACGAACGCGGCGTCCGGCGCCCTGTCCGCGCCGTACGAAAGCATCCTGACCCGGATCTGCGACGCAGGGGAATACGAGCCGAATCCGAGGACGGCGCCGTCCGCCGCGCAGACCTCGACGGTCCCGCCGGACGCCACGCCTTCGGGGACGGGCCCCTCGATCGCGCCGGAGAATATCCAAGGATGGCGCCTGAGGACGGACCTCTCGCGGCCCTTCTTTAGCAGGACCTTCTCCATCACCTTACGCGCACGATCGCGCCGAACTTGCAGACCTGCTGGCACTGCTTGCACCCGGCGCACTGGTTGGGGTCGATCTTCATCTGGAACGCGCCGGGGCGCACCTCCGCGCCGCGCGTCATCGCGGGGCAGCCCATCCTGAAGCACGCGCCGCACGCCTTGCACTTCTCGGGATCGACCTCGCAGAGCCCCTCCTTGGTGAGCTTCGCCGCGATGCGGCACGGCGCGTAGGCGATGATCAGTGCGCCCTCGTCGCCGTCCATCGCGTCCGTCAGGACGCGCTCGAGCTCGCCCAAGTCGTCCGCCGAGACCTTCACGACATTCCTGTAGCCCATCGCCTTCGCGATGTCGCCGATCTCCGTCACCGGCGCCGCGTCGCCCGCAAGCGTCCTGCCCGTGCCGGGGTTGTCCTGGTGGCCGGTCATCGCGGTGATGCGGTTGTCGAGGACGACCGTCGTGACGGGCGTTCCGTTGTAGTGGGCGGACAGGATGCCCGTCATGCCGGAGTGGAAGAAGGTGGAGTCTCCGAGGACCGCGCAGATGCGCCCCTTGAGGCCCGCCTTCTTCATTCCGGCGGCGTTTCCGATCGAGGCGCCCATGCAAATCGTGGAGTCCATCGCATTGAGCGGAGGGAACGCGCCGAGCGTGTAGCATCCGATGTCGCCAGTGACCGTGGCCTTCAGCTTGGAAAGGACGTAGAAGACGCCGCGGTGTCCGCAGCCCGCGCAAAGGACGGGCGGACGCGTCGGGAGCGGCTCCGCGCCGGCGGACGCGGGGACGGAAGCGGCGGGGACGTCGCCGACGAGCTCGTGGCGGAGGTCCTGGACGCGGTCCGCGTTCAGTTCGAGCATGTTCAGCTCCGTCTTGTGATCGACGACCTGGACGCCCATCGCGCGGACCTGCTCCTCGAGGAACGGATCGAGCTCCTCGACGACGAGCACCCTGCCGCACTTCGCGGCGAAGTCCGAGACGAGCGCCTTCGGCAGCGGATTCGTCCATCCGAGCTTGAGGATCGGGAATTCGGGGAATATCTCCCTCACGTACTGGTAGGCGACGGCGCTCGTCACGATGCCGAACGGCTTCGCCCCGGCGGCGCCGGCGTTATCGACGCGGTTGAGCGGCGAGGCGGCGGACGCGGCGGCCATCGCCTTGGTGCGCTCCTCGGCGGCGAGGCGGTGTCCGCGCGCGAACATCGGGACGGGGATCGTCTTCTTGATGTTCTTGACGTACGGGATCGCCGGATGCGGCTTCGGGTCGAAGTCGCCGAGATCGACGAGGGACGAGGAGTGGCTCGTGCGGGTCGTGAGGCGGATGATCGCCGGCACCTGGAACCGCTCGGACACCTCGAACGCCTCGCGCGTCATGTCGTAGGCCTCCTGGCTGTCGGACGGCTCGAAGAGCGGCGCGCGCGCGAACTTGGCGAGGTTGCGGTTGTCCTGCTCGTTCTGCGAGGAGTGCATTCCGGGGTCGTCGGCGGAGACGATCACCATGCCGCCCGTCGCGCCGACGTAGGTGAAGGTCATGAGCGGGTCCATGGCGACGTTGAGTCCGACGTGCTTCATCGCCGTGAGGGCGCGCGCGCCCGCCATGGACGCGCCGATCGCCGTCTCCATGGCGACCTTCTCGTTTACGGCCCACTCGCACTTGACGGTGTCCTTGAACTTCGCGATGTTCTCGAGAATCTCCGTGGATGGCGTCCCGGGGTATGCGGACGCGACGACGCAGCCGGCCTGCGCGGCCGCGTGCGCGACCGCCTCGTTTGCGCTAAGGAACTTCTTCATTTTGACGATAGACTCCTGATGGATGTTTGAAGATATATTATACCAAAAGCGGCGCGGAATCTCACTTGGCGGACTCCCTTCCGGACGCGCGCCTCAGCTGGTCCGCGATCCACTCCGGCGAAACGCTCTCCTCCGGCGAGTTGAAGACGAGGCGCTGGAAGTCCCACTTGTACTCGGCCGTGTCCGAGGCGGGCCAGAATATGCCGCGCTCGATGCCGTCGATGAGCTCGCGCGCCTTCTCCTCCGCCTCCGGGAGGTCCCCGCCGCCGAACGGGGCCGTGAAGCAGGTCTCGGACGCGCTTTTCGAAAGGATGCAGTAGCAGGCGGATATCCTGTCGCGCCTGGCTTCCGGGTACTCCGGGTCGGCGTCGAGCATAGCGCAGTACAGCGGAAGCTGGAGGCTGTTCCACACGCGGGACTTCGTGCCCTTGTCGATCCTGAACGCCGCGCCCCTCTCGCTCTTGTCCCACGTCTTGTAGTCGATGACGCACCATTCGCCGGTGGACGCGTTGAAGTCGATGCGGTCGCAGCGTCCGTTCACGACGGTGTGTCCGTAGGCGACGGACATCTTGCGCTCCGTCGCGACGACGCGCCAGCCGTCGCGGACGCGTCCGGCCTGGAGCGCGGCGAATCGGCGCAGGCGGCGCTTCGCGCTCTCCGCCTGCAGAGCGACTATCGCCGGAAGCTCGATCCCGAACCTGTCCGCAAGTATCGCATCGACGCGTCCGTCCAGCTCGTCCGCGATCGCATCCGCGTCGTCCGAGTCCTTGAGCGCGCCCCTTCCCCACGCCTCCAGCGCGTCGTGGACGAGATGCCCGAACTCCGCGGCGTCCAGCTCCTCCGCGCCGTAGTCCTCGCTTTCGCCGAACGTCCGCTTGAGAAGGTAGGTGAACGGACACTTGAGGTACGTGTCGAGTCCGGACGGGGACGTGCGGTCGAGGACGCTCCTCTCGGGCGGGAACGGAAGATTCAGTCGCCACCGCTCCGGGAGATCCGCCGCAGGCGTCTCGTCCGTGCCGGCGCGGACCGCATAGCACTCCCTGGCGCGCCGCGCAAGCTCGCGGTCGTCCGCGCAGTCGAAGAGGAGGCGGGACGGACGGAGCACGTCGCCCTGGGAATCGACATTGTGGAAATGGACGGTCACCGCTTCGCGCGCGCGGCAGGCGACCGTCATGGCGAGGATCTTCCTGTCGCGCCCGGCGCGCGAGGCGTTGTCGGAAAGCCCGAGCGCGCGGCGGAGGGAGTCGGGAAGGAAGGCGTGTCCGACGACGGACTCCGGCACCTTCCCTTCGGCGAAGCCGGAGATCACGACCTCGTCCGCGTCGAGGAACGGAAGCTCCAGCCACCCGTCCGCCAGCACGACGTCACCCTCGTCCGGCTCCAGCTCGTACGTCGCCTCGCCGAGCATCCGCTCGAAGAGCTCCAGGGCCTGCCCCGGCGGGACGTCCCGCGCAAAGCACTCGTCAACGAGTCCGTTTATCTCCTCCGCCGCGGCGGCGAACTCGCGGGCGCTCTCGTCGCGCTCGTCGAGGACCAGCGTGTCGAATATCGACTTCAGTATCTGGCGGAGTCCGCGCTTCCTCAGCTGCGTCTTCACGAACTCGAAGATCGCGCGCAATGCATGGTCCGTCTTCGGCGCGATGTCGTCCATCTTCGCCGGAATGAGCTGCCGCTGGCGTCCGTCGAGGGCGACCAGCGCGGAGGTCAGCTTCGCATCGTCCATGCCGAGCTCGGACTTCAGCCAGCGGCGCACGTCGCCGCCGCGAACGAACGCGGAGAAGACCTGGTAGGAGGAGGTGCGCGCGAGCGCGGCGACCTGCGCGGCGAGGCGTCCGAGCGACGACGTAGCCAGCGGCGTCGCGGACGGATTGTGGGAGCGTACGCCCTTCGCGAGGAGCGCGCCCTGGAGCTCGGGGAACATGTCGGCGTCCGCCACGCACAGCGCCGGGAGCGCCTCGTCCGGCTTGACGGACGCGAAGATGTCCGCTATCCGCGACGCCTCGCTCGCCGCCGTGCCGGACGGAAATATCTGCGAGCGGTCCAGCTCGGGGGCGGACGAGAGGTCCGGCACGAGCTCCGTCGCGGGGAGTCCGGACCTCTCCAGCGCGCGGTCCATCAGCGGGGAAGGATCGAGCACGCACGCCACGAGCGCCTCCTCCACTCCGGGGAAAGAGACCGGACGCTCCAGAGCCTCCTTCAGCGCGGCGATCCTGTCGCGTTTGCCGCGCCTCGCAAGCGCGTCATGGTAGCGCGTCTCCAGTTCGGCAAGCTCCTTCCAGCGCGCGATCTCGACGTCCGCGAGATCGCCTGTGAGGATGCCGCCGATGCGCTCCGCGACGTCCGCAAAGGAAAGCGCGTTCGCCCCGAGGATGCGGCGGATGTCCGAAAGCTGGGCGGCCACGTCGAATCCGCCGTTGCCGCCGCGCGCCTCGCAGAACGCAAGAAGCTCGTCCGCCCGTCCGGCGATCCCAACAGACGGGACTTCGACGAGATGCGCAGGGGTCCGAACGACCGGCGGAACGATTCCGTCCGGGAAGCGCTTCGCAAGCGCGAACCTGAGACGTCGTCCGCTCTGCGCCGTCGGCACGACAGCGAGGATGTGCGCGAGGGACTTCGCGCCCGCCGCGTCGTCGCGGACGCGCGCGGCGAGCCAGTCCGCGGCGGCGTCAACGGCCTTGCGCCGTGCGTCGAACGCGACGACCGTCCTTGCCGGAGCGGACTCCGCCACAGCGATCAATCAGCCCTCGGTCTTCTTGAAGACGAGGATGCCGTTGTGTCCGCCGAATCCGAGCGAGGAGCTGAGGGCGACGCGGATGTCGCGCTTGACGCCGACGTTCGGCGTGTAGTTGAGGTCCAGCTCCGGGTCGGGGTTCTCGTAGTTGATGGTGGCGGGGACGAAACCCTCCTTGATCGCGAGGGCCGTGAGTGCCGCCTCGATGGCGCCGGTCGCGCCGAGGCAGTGTCCGTGGTACGGCTTCGTCGAGGAGATGTTGATCTTCTTCGCCTGCTCGTCGCCGAAGACGCGCTTGAATGCCGTCGTCTCCATGGCGTCGTTGAGCTTGGTGGAGGTTCCGTGGGCGTTGATGTAGTCAACGGTCGTCCTGTCCTCGATCCCGGCGTCCTTGAGCGCGATCTCGATGGCCTTCACCGCGCCGTCGCCGGACGGATCGGGCGCCGTGATGTGGTAGGCGTCGCACGTAGCGCCGTATCCGGCGAGCTCGGCATAGACCTTCGCGCCGCGGGCCTTCGCGTGCTCCTCGCTCTCGAGGATGAGGACCGCCGCGCCCTCGCCCATGACGAATCCGTCGCGGTCGATGTTGAACGGACGGCACGCCTTGGCCGGGCAGTCGTTGAACTTGGTCGCGAGGGCCTTCTCCTTCATGAACCCGCCGACGCAGAACTCCATGATGACGGCCTCGGCGCCGCCTGCGACGACGACGTCGGCGCGTCCGCACCTGATCATGTCCATCGCGTAGCCGAGCGCGTCCGTCGAGCTGGCGCACGCGGTGACGAGCACGTGGGAGGCCCCCTTCGCGCCGAGCGCGATGGAGATGTTGCCCGCGCCCTCGTTGGCGATGAGCTCGGGGATCGCGAGGGGCGAGAGGCGCTCGGGCCCCTTCTCGAAGAGCGTCTTGAACGACTCGCCGGTCACCTCGAGCCCGCCGATGCCGTTGCCGAGCACGGTGGCGACGCGGTCCATGTCGGGCTGGAAGCCGGCGTCGCCCTCGACGCCCTTCCTGGCGAACCCGGCGTCCTTCCACGCCTCCACCGCCGTCGCGACGGCGTACTTGGTGAAGTCCGCCATGTGCCTCGCCTCCTTGCGGTCGAGGAGTCCGTCCCCTATCGCGTACTCGTCGAAGCCCTTCACCTCTGCGGCGACCTGGGAAGTGCACCTGGACGGATCGAACTTGGTGATGCGCGTGATGCCTGGGGTTCCCGCCTTGACGGCCTCCCATGTCGCGTCCTTGCCGTTTCCGACCGCCGTGAGCATTCCGATGCCCGTAATCATTACCTTCTTCATTTGTTTCTCCGTTTTTGAAATCTTCAGGTTCTCTTCTGTTTGTCCTTCCGCCGCCGCGTCAGAGCTCCGGCCAGCGGCAGTACGTGCCGCCGTAGGTGAGGCCCGCGCCGAAGCCGACCATGACGATGTTCATCCCTTCCTTGAGCTCGCCGGCGCGTACGGCCTGGTCGAGCGAGATCGGGATGGACGCCGCGCTCGTGTTCGCCGTCGTCTCGAGGTTGAGCCAGAACTTGGAAAGCGGAAGCTTCATCCTGCGCGCGGTCGCCTCGATGATGCGTCCGTTCGCCTGGTGGGCGAAGACGCGGTCGATCTCCTCGGGCTTCGTGCCGAGCTTCGTGCAGAGGTCGCTCGCGACCTTGGCGAGCGTCTTCACGGCGAAGACGAACACGTCGTGCCCCTTCAGCGTGAGGACGGGGAGGTACGGCTGCGGCTTCTCGGGGACGTTGGTGACGGGCGAGATCGGCAGCGCGTCGCGGCAGCCGCCGGTGCGGCTGATGAAGTGCGAGCCCAGCCCGTCCGCGCCGAGGATCGTGTGGGCCTTCGTCTTGAGCGACGCGACGCCCGGCGGCTCGTCGTTGCCGAGGACGACCGCGCCGGCGCCGTCGCCGAACAGGATGCAGCTCGCACGGTCCGTCCAGTCGAGGATGCGCGTGAGCGACTCCGCTCCGATGACGAGGGCCTTCTTGTCGGGATAGAAGTTCACGAACCCGCGGGCCTGCTCGAGCGCATAGACGAACCCGGCGCACGCGGCCTGGAGGTCGAAGGCGCCGGCGTTCTTGCAGCCGAGGAGCCCCTGGACGACGCACGCCGTCGAGGGGAACGGATTGTAGTCCGGCGTCGATGTCGCGAGGACTATGAGACCGATCTCGTCCGGCGTCACGCCGGCCGACTCCATGGCGGCCTTCGCGGCCTTCGCGGCCATGGTCGATGTGCAGTCGTCGCCCTCGGCCATGTGGCGAGAGTGGATGCCGGTATGGGAGTATATCCACTCGTCGGAGGTGTCGAGCGACTTGGCGATCTCGTCGTTCGTCACCACGCGAGGAGGAAGATAGCTGCCTGTTCCTAGTATGCGGATGCCCATCTTTTCGTCCTTACTTTCGCTTGTTTATTTAATTATACCATAAAAAACGGAAAGCATGTGGCAGAATCTGACATGAGCGTCAGACGGCGGGTGCGGATTCCAGGGCGGATTCCGCAGGCGGCGCGGGATTGCGTCCGAGGCGGATCTCCTGTCCGACCATCACCACCATGTAGGCGATGAACACGACGAGCCATACGACGCCTTCGAAGCGCGTCACGCGTCCGTTCTCGCGCGGACGGCGCCAGTTCGCGCCGAAGAGGAGGATGGAGAGGGAAAGCGCGATCATCAGCGGAAGGTCGCGCGTCAGTATGTAGCGCGAAAAGCCTTCGGCGGGAGAGATTGCGGACGCAATGCCGACAACCGCGAGCGTGTTGAAGAGGTTGGAGCCGACTATGTTCCCCGTCACGAACTCGTTTTCGCCGCGGCGGGCGGACGCTATGGCGCTCGCGAGCTCGGGGAGGGACGTGCCGACGGCGACGACGGTGAGTCCGACCATCAGGTCGCTCACGCCCAGCGCCTTGGCGAGATCGACGGCGCCCCAGACGAGGGTGTGGGACGACGCTACGAGGACGGCAAGTCCGACAATCAGCTTGACTAGCGACGCCCCGACGGAGCACGGCTCCGGATCGCCGGCGGGGGGCGGCGGAGGCGGCGTCTTGCCTCCGCTCTTCTGGTCGTACAGGCAGTACGCAGGAAGGATCACGGCGAAAAGCGCGAGAAGTGTGAAGCCGTTTGCGCGCGAACACGTGCCGTCCGACAGCACCCAGAGCGAGAATCCCGCAAGCGTGGCGAGGGCGGGTCCGGCGAAGAACGCCGTGGCCGGCTTCACGAACACCGGACGTATCGCGGCGGTGATGCCGAGGATGGCGGCGATGTTGAAGACGCAACTTCCGTAGGCGTTGCCGAGGGAGAGGTTGGACTTGCCGCCGATTCCGCTGAGGGTGCTGACGCAAAGCTCAGGCGCGCTCGTGCCGAATCCGATGATCACCATGCCGATGATGAACGGGGAAATGCCCATGGCCTTCGCGAGCGAGGACGCGCCTGCGACGAAGTAGTCGCTCGACCAGGCGAGCGCGACAAACCCTCCGGTCAGCAGCACGATCGAAAGCCATAGAGGAACGTCGGGATACATGGTTTCGTCTATTCTCCTTTTGGTGTATTATAGCATATGGACGTCGGATGATGGCAAAAAAAAAAGAAATCGCCTTTCGGCGATTTCGATTTTCTAGGCTGCTTTCGACCGGATTGGTAGCGGGGGCTGGATTTGAACCAACGACCTTCAGGTTATGAGCCTGACGAGCTACCAGGCTGCTCCACCCCGCAATCTGGTCGATCCCTTTGCGGCTTGATTTGGCGGGGCTGGCGGGAGTCGAACCCACAACCCTCAGATTCGTAGTCTGATGCTCTATCCAGTTGAGCTACAGCCCCAAATCAAGCCGGCGGCGTCCTACTCTCGCACGGGCGAGTCCCGCACTAC
>JAGCFB010000086.1 GCA_017650345.1 Kiritimatiellia bacterium
CTTCATCAGCGGAGGCATGTATGTACGATTGCATGCAATGGGCGGTTTGAGCGACAGCGGGTGCTATGTCGAAGATGCCGCTCAGCGAGCCAGGATTGCGGAATTCTTTCTCGAACGCGCCGCGCTGGCGCATAGCCACACACTTTATGTCGATGAATGCACATATTCGTTGAATCCATGGTATCGGCATAGTCAGCTGCGTCGCGACAACCTTGCCGCATTGCGTCCGCCGGGCCTTACCGGCCGCCGCGCCGAGCTGTACGACGCAAGGCAGAACGACGCCGCGCAAAGCGATTGAGGCGGTCGCAACGCCATCAAAGGCGACAGATGGAAGTTCCGCAAGGTCGTCCACTGCGCCCAGAGCCACGCCTCCGCCCGCCGCTCCGCCGCCCTGGCGAAGTGCGACCCCGAGGGTATGGAGCAAGGACCGTCTTGGCGTGGGCCTTGTGGGGGAGCTTGATTCGGCATCTCGTGAAATAAAGAGGCTGGAAGCGGAGATGGCACCCATGAAGAAGATTCTGGATGTGGCGAATGCTCTGAATGAAACCACATCTGCGGATCCGTTGGTTTGGTCGTCGTTCAACGGCTCGTATTTCTGCCATGCTGACGAATCACACCGGCAAAGACTTGAAAGGATCCAGAAGAAGGACCCGGCCATCGCCGCAAAAATGCAGGCGGTCCTTTACAAAATGATGGAGATTGACGGGAAGGGTGAAGAAAACAACCGTCGGATAAAGGTGCTGAACGAAGAAGCCAAGGCGAAGGGCGATTAGACCGTAGATGTGGAGTCGATGGTTGTCAGATTTGGCGCGGGGTGGCGTATAGTAGTGTGAGACTTCGGCTCGAGACATTTAGAGTCCGAAGACGGGTAACAAAAAGAAAGGAGAATTACCATGAAGTGGTTGCGTGTTTCGACAGCTACGGCTGCAGTAGCTTTGATCGCGAATATGGTGGCGGTGCAGGCGCAGGGGGGTGCGGACCCGGCGGACGGGAATGACTTCCTCAACGCCGTCGTGAAACTTGAGGTTACGACCGCCAAGCCGGACATCTGCTGTCCGTGGGCAAACAGGACGGCGGGCGGAACCGGATCGGGTGTGGTAATTGACAAGGGGCTTATTCTCACCTGCGCCCACTGCGTGACGGATGCCTGCTATATCCGCATCCGCAAGCACAACGAGGACATGCCCTACCATGGTTCGGTTCGGTTTGTGGACAATGACGCCGATCTTGCGCTTGTCGGAGTGGACGATCCCGCTTTCATGGAGGGCATTGCGCCCATGGAGATAGGCGAAACGCCACATGTGCAGGACGATGTGCTGGCCGTCGGCTATCCGCGTGGCGGCGAGGACATTTCCTACACGCGAGGCATCGTCTCGCGAATCGAGGACGTCAGGTATTCACATGGATGGACGTGCCTTCTTGCCGTCCAGGTCGATGCGGCCATAAACCCAGGCAACAGCGGAGGCCCCGTGCTGGACATGAGAAGCGGGAAGATCGCCGGCATTGCGTTCCAGGGCTTGGGCAAGGAGGAAGGAGAGTCGCTGGGGTACATCATCCCTCCGGACATCATACGGCACTTCCTTGTGGACATTCGGGACGGGAAGGTGGACGGATTCCCCGGCGGTTTGTTCTCGGAGGGACATCTGGAGAGCCCTGTGTTGCGTCGCTATTGCAAAATGGATGCTGGGCTGTCCGGTGTAATCATCCGGGACGTCGATTCGGGAGTGGGCAATGACTCGATTCGGACGGATGACATCATTCTCGAGGTGGATGGATACAAGGTCTCAAACAATGGACGGATACGTCTCCGCAGCGGCGAGCCGCGTTCGCTGCGCTATCCCATATATATCCGACAGATAGGCGAAAGGATCCCGGTGAAAGTGTATCGCAATGGCTCTGTGGTGGAAACCTCCATTCCGGCCAAGAAGAGGAGTCTGCAAACCCGCAGGTGGATGTACGATGCCAAGCCAGACTATTTCGTGTACGGTGGATTTGTGTTTACCACGGCCTCCTTCGACTATTTTGTCCAGGAGAAGCCGGATTTTCACGCCGATTTCAACAAAGCCAAGGAATTTCCCGATTACGAGGCTGTCGTGATCTCCTTTTGCTTTGCAGACGCGGGGATCGAGGGGTACATCGGATTCAACAAGTCTCTGGTGCGGAGCGTGAATGGCGTCAAGGTCCACAATCTTCGCCACCTTGTGGAGCTTGTCGATTCGTGCAAGAGCGGATTCGTGCGCTTCGGGCTGGACCGGGGCGACGAATGGGACGTCATGGCGGTCGTGGACGCGAAGGAGATGCGCGCGGCTACGGCCCGCGTGATGAAGCGCAACCTTATTCCGTTCGACAGAAGCGAAGACCTGCGCGGGAAGTGACGGGCGCCGTTGACCGAGCGTCTTCGCGAGACGGTCGCGGCCGTCCTTAAAGAGATGGATTCTCCCGATGCGCCCGGTCCTCTGACTTGATGGCGTCCGCGACCATCGTGACGAGTCCGTTCTCGTTCCTCTCGTCGAGCCATGCCCACTGTCCGTTCGGGTTCAGCTCCAGGAACCACAGCTCGCCGTCCTTGCGGATGAAGTCGAAGCGTCCGAACCTGTAGCCCGTCTCGTCCATGAAACCCTTGATGGCGCGCTCCTCGTCCGTCGAGAGTGCGCAGCGCGGCCATGAAGTCGGATTCTCCATGAGTGACTTGCGCGAATCCTCTCCGCCGAACGAGTCGCGCGGCGCGCTTGCCGCGTACGTCCTGCCGTCGATGTAAACGACCGTCACCTCCTCTTCGCCGTCGATCCGCTCCTGGACGAACCACGGATAGGAGAGGTCGAGCTTGGCGGGATCGACCGCGCGGACCAACATCATCTTGTCCTTGCCGACAGCCGTGCCGGTGACTGGCTTGACGACCCATCTGCCGCGATTCAGTTCGTCCGGCAGCTCTCCGTGGAAGAAGTGCCATGGCGCGACGCGGAAATGGTTATTTGCTGCGATCAGCTGGCGCAGCTTGCCGTACTTGTTGCTCTGGCTGCGGACGAGCGCGACGAGCCCTCTGCTTTGGCATTCGCGGAAGAAGTCGCTGAAAAGCTCCTTCGTCTCTTCGCGCCGCCAGTTCTCCTCGCATCCGTACTTCGGCACGTCTATGCGGTCGAAGTACATTGGCTTGCGGAGATAGAACGAGGTCATGGTTTGATCCGTGATCTCCTTGCCGCCGATCTTGTCCGCAATGCGGAATCCGTCGCGGTGGAAGTCCCACGCATGATCTTCGGGCTTGTCGATGTTGAAGCGCAGGACGTCGTCGGCGTCAAGCTCTTTCATGACGATATCCGTCGTCGTGTCCTGGCTGCATGTGGAGATGAAGATCATTGCGGAACTCCTGTGCTTGGTTGATAAACCGGGGCTGGCGAGGCCAGCCCCGGTACGGATGATTCAGTTGTTGGATGCTCAGTCCCAGGTGTTTGCGTCATCCATGCTGTAACCACCACCCGGTATGTTGGAATGCGTGAAGCTCGTGCTTGTGGTTATGTTCCCGCTTCCAGCAGAACCCAGGCCTGCGATGTTTGTCGCTATTTCGTTTGGTGTCATTTGTTTGCTTCTCCTTTGTTTTGGTTAACCAATGCAGCGGACACCCGTCCGCTACGGCCTTATATACGACGGGTTTCCCGCAATCTGACAAAAAATCCTGTCGTCGCAGAGGTCGAGGACGGCTGGGTCGTGGCTGACGACGAGGACAATGCGTCCGTGCGCGAGGCGGCGCAGCAGCCTTCCGAAGGCGGCGCGGGCGTCCGCGTCGAGGTGGTTCGTGACTTCGTCGAGGACAAGGATGGCGGGTTTCCGGACGAGAGCGCGGGCGATCGCGAGGCGCTGCATCTCGCCGCCGGAGAGGGACTGTCCGCCGCGTCCGACCGGCGTATCGAGTCCGTCGGGAAGCCTCTCCGCCACCTCGGCGAATCCGCTCAGCGCCACCGCCTCGGCTATGTCCGCATCGGTGAACATGGGGTCGCGCAACGTTATGTTGTCGCGCACCGTTCCGGTCACCAGCAGGCTGTCCTGGAAGACGATGCTGAGCCTCCGCCTGAAGAAGGCCGCGTCGAGCGACTCCATCGGCGAGCCGTTCACGAAGATTTCGCCGGACTTCGGTTCGAGGGCGGAAGTGGCGAGCCTGAGGATCGTGGTCTTTCCGGAGCCGTTCGCCCCTGCGAGGGCGGCGATCCTGCCGGCGCGGAACGTGGCGGAGAAGCCCTTGACGGCGGGGCGCGCGTCGCCGCCGGGGTAGGCGAAGTCCACGTTGCGGAACTCGATGCTCTCGATGGCGTCCGGCCTCAGACCGCCCCGCTTCGGCGCGGGACGCCGCAGCATCTCGCCGAGGGAGTCGATCCCCTCGCGGAGCGCGGCGGTCTCGGGGAGGAGCGAGACGATTCCCTGGACGGACTGCATCGCCGCGAGGAAGAGCATCTGGTAGGCGACGACGTCGCCGACGGGGATTGCGCCTTTTGCGGCGAGCGCGCCTGCGGCGCCGAGTACGGCGATCTCGCCGACGGCCATGAGCGCGCCGAGAAGCGCGGCGAAGGCGACGGACAGGCGGTCCACGGCGCGGTTCCCGTCCGCCAGCTCGCGCATGGACCGGCGCGGTTCGGCGGAGAAGCGGCGTTCGGCGTCGAGCGTACGCAGGAAGGGGAGTGTGCGGAGGAAGTCGAAGAGCGAGGCGAAGGCGCCGTCGCTGCGCCGGCGGATGGCGCGTGAGCCTTCGGCGAAGCGGCGCGCGAAGGGGATGAAGAGGATCGTGCAGACTGGGATGAACGCGGCGAAGGAGGCGGCGAGCGCGGGCGAGCGCGAGTGGAGGGCGAAGCCGGCCGTCGCCATGGTGACGACGGCGACGACGGCGCGCGGGTAGAGTCCGCTCAGGAATCCCCCGACGGCGTACGCGTCGCGCGTCATCTTGGCGACCAGGGTGCCGTTTGCGAGTGGCGAAAGCTCTGACGGAGGGAGGTCCATGGCCGCGTCGAGCACCTTCTCCTGCAGGGACAGCTCGACGCGCCGCGAACGGGAGAGGATCAGCCGGCGGAGGCAAGGCGTCAGCGCGGCGCGGACGGCCATGAGCGCGGCGAGGACGGCGAAGGGGACGAGAGGGGGCGTTCCGGCGACGAGGGCGTCGATGAAGCGTCCGGTCGCGAACGGGACGGCCGTCCCCGCCACGGTCTGCGCGACCAGGAGGGGGGTATAGACGAACGCGACGAGCGGCGAGGTCAGCACGACGGACGCGAGGAAGCGCGTTCTTGCGAAGCGGGCGGAGTTTTTTCTGTCAGCATTCATTCCGCAATCATATACGACGGCGTTCCGGGAATCTGACAGGGCTTGAATTTTGCCAAAAAAGGAACAGCCCCGGGATCGAGGGATCGATCCGGGGCTGCATGCCTGGAGTCAGGCTTTTCGGACTACCTGTTGGTGGCGTAGAGCGGACCGAAGTTCTTGCACGCGCGGTAGTCCGCGCCGGTCGGGTCGTCGGAGGCGCCGAAGAGTCCCCAGCAGTGCGGCTGATAGACCTGGTCCTCGGGGACGTTGTGCATGGCGACCGGGATGCGGAGCATCGAGGCGAGCGTGATGAGGTCCGCGCCGATGTGTCCGTACGATATCGCGCCGTGGTTGGCGGCCCAGGCGTTCATGACGGAATAGACGTCCTTGAAGAAGCCCTTGCCGGTGAGGCGCGGGACGAACCAGGTGCAGGGCCACTCCGGGTTGGTACGGAGCATGAGCTTCTCCTGCTGGTCGGGGTCGATCGTGACGGACCAGCCCTCGGCGATCTGGAGGACGGGGCCCTGGCCCTTGACGTAGGAGATGCGCGTCATGGTGAGCGGGATCTTCTCGGGCGTGAGGAAGGAGCTGGAGAAGCCGCCGCCGCGGAAGTACTCGACTCCGGCCGGCACCCACTTCGTCGCCTTCATGGTCGCCTCGATGTCCTTGTCCGTGACGTCCCACCAGTCCTTGAACACGGGCTTTCCCTTCTCCTTCATGGCGCCCGCCGCGTCGAGGCAGCAGCTGCCGGAGTTGAGAAGGTGGATGATGCCGTCCTTGGCGACGCCCTTGAGCCCCTTGCCGGTCGCGCGCTTGACGGCGTCGTTGGACCAGTAGGTGCGGACGTCCGCGAACATCTGCGCCTTGTTGGTGAGCAGGTGCATGAGGAGCATGCAGACGCCGTTGAGCGAGTCGTTCTCGGTCGCGACGACCTGGGGCATCTTCTTGCCGTTCCAGTCGAAGGACGAGTTGCAGAACGCCTCCATGAAGTCGCCGTTCGGCCAGTGGTCGGTCCACTGGCGCTGGCCCTGGAAGCCGCCCGCGATGGCGTTCCTGCCGACGGCCTCCTCGCCGAAGCCCATCTCCTTGAGCTTGGGGTTGCCGACCATCATGTCGCGCATGATGATGGCCATCTTGACGACGTACTCCCAGTCGCGGTCCTTGTCCTGACGCGACTTCTGGATGGCCTTCGGGTTGTAGTCCTTGCCCTCCTTGCAGTACTTCTTCGCCCACGCGAGCGCGCGCTCGTACTCGTCCTTGTCGTAGATGCCCTCGGCGATGCGGCGCTCGATCTCGCACATGTCCATGTTCTCCGGGGCCATGCCGAGGTAGTCCTGGAAGAAATCGACGTTGACGAAGGATCCGGCGATGCCCATGGCGGAAGAGCCGACGGAGAGGTAGCTCTTGCCCTTCATCATGGCGACGGCGAGGCCGGCCTTGACGAAGCGGAGGATCTTCTCCCTGACGTCGGCGGGGACGGACGTGTCCTTGGCGTCCTGCACCTCGCGTCCGTAGATGCCGAACGCGGGCATTCCGCGCTGCGCGTAGCCGGCGAGCATGCAGGCGAGATAGACGGCGCCGGGGCGCTCGGTCCCGTTGAAGCCCCAGACGGCCTTCGGGATGGTCGGATCGATGTCCATCGTCTCGGTGCCGTAGCACCAGCAGGGAGTGACGGACAGGGAGACGCCGACGTTGTTGGCGGCGAACTTGTTGGCGCACTGCGCGGCCTCGAAGCGTCCGCCGATCGTCGTGTCGGCGATCACGCACTCCACGGGCGAGCCGTCGGGATAGCGGAGGTTCTCCGAGATCAGCTTCGCGGCGGTCTTCGCCATGTTCATGGTCTGGGTCTCAAGCGACTCCCTGACGCCGCGGCGGCGTCCGTCGATGATCGGCCTGATTCCCACCCTGGGGAATTCGTTGTTCGTCCACACTGTCTGCGCCATGACTGCTCCTTGTGTTGTTTTTGTTGTTTCCGTGCGCTTTTGCGCTTTACGGATATTTTACAACTTGCCGCGCCGCATGTCAATCGCGCGGGGGAGCGCATGGCGTGGCGTTCCTCCCCTACCTTGTCAATGTGACGGCTCGCTTCGCGCCAACCGTGCTCAGCTTCGAGGAACGGTCGATTTGCGCGTCCGTGCGCCCGCTCGACAATCTCCAGATTGTCTTCGGGGCGCAGTCCTGCGCAACTCGCCTCGTTCTCAAAGCCTCCGCGCGGCTGGCGGGCGCGAAGCGAGCCGCGCTTGGCACTTTCGAACGCTCGTCTCTCCGCTGCGGCCGCGCGCTGCCGGCCCCGCTCCACGGTC
>JAGCFB010000014.1 GCA_017650345.1 Kiritimatiellia bacterium
CACGCCACAGTTGCGGAGCACGATGCGGTACTGCTTCTGGTAGAACGGGATATTCGCCTCGGCGATGAGCTTCTTCGCCTGCTCGGGATCGTAGCAGAGGCGCTGGACGACGCGGCCTTTGACGAGGTGCTCGGAGACGATCTCCTTGACGTCCTTGGACTGTACCTGGACGTAGAACGTTCCCTGCGGAAGGATCTTGACGATCGGGCCCTGCTCGCAGAAGCCGAGACAGCCAGTGACGACGACCTGAACCTTCTCCGCGAGACCAGCCGCCTCGAGCTCCTTCTTGAACTCCTCGACGACGGTATCTCCGCCGCCGGAGCAGCACGCCGTGCCGCCGCAGACGAGTACGTATGATTCGTATGCCATGGTGGGGACTCCTTAGCCGTTCTTGATGATGTCGATGGACGGACGGTCGAGGATCTTCTCGTCGATCAGCTCGTGGCCGACGATGTGCTTCTCGACAACGGCCTTGGCGGTCGCAGCGTCAACATTGCCGTATATGACCGCGGGCATGCCCGGGACGACGACCTCGACGGTCGGCTCCGAGTGGCACAGGCCCATGCAGCCGGTCTGGCGGATGAGGACGTTGGTGAGGCCCTTCTCCGTGATCGCGTCCATGAGCGCTGTGAACGTCTCCTTGGCGCCGGCGGCGATGCCGCACGTGCCCATGCCGACGATGACCTGCACGTCCTTGTTGGAGGAATCGCGCATGTCCATCGCCTTCTGCTTCTCGCCGCGCATCTTGCGCAGATCGTCAAGTGTAAGCTTAGCCATTGTTTTACTCCTTAAGCTCTCGTGTTAGCCGCGCTCGCGGTACTGCTTGATGATGCCCTCGACGTCCTTCGTGCCGAGCTTGCCGTGGACCTCGCCGTTCACGACGGCGACAGGCGCAAGGCCGCAGCAGCCGAGGCAGCGGACCGCCTCGACGGAGAACATGCCGTCCGACGTGGTAGTGTTGAGGCCAACGCCGAGCTGACGCTCGAACTCCTTGATGATATCGTCGCCGCCCCTGAGGTAGCAGGCGGTGCCGAGACAGACCTGGACATTGTACTTGCCGGCCTTCTGGAGGCGGAAGAAGTTGTAGAACGTTATCACGCCGTAGATCTTGGCGAGCGGGACGCCGAGCATCTCGCTCGTCTCGATCGCGATCTCGCGCGGGATGTAGCCGTACGTCTGCTGGACGCGGTGGAGCACCATGATGAGGTTGCCCGGCTTGGACTTCCACTCCTCAATGAACGCCTTCAGCTCCGGCGTCATCGTCTCTGGCTGTTTGCTCATTTTGTAGTCCTTGATTTTGTTGGCAGATGAATGCACTTCTTGGTTTGATAGTATTATCTCACAAGTACGCACGCTTAGGCAAGTCTAAGATTAAGGAAAGAGGGGACGGCGCTAGGCCGGATCGACGGACGAGAGCCACGCCTCGGCGTGCGGTTCGCCGTAGTTCGAGACCTCCACGGTGAACGTGACGTCGAACGGAACGCCCGACGCAAGGCGCATCTCCTCGACGAGATCGCCCCTGTTCCACCACACCGCGCGCGGCATCCCCGCGCCGCGGAAGGAAAGCTGCAGATGACGTCCGTCCTGCCCGAGCGGACGCGCGTCGGCGACGCATACGGACTTCATCGCGAAGAGCGGCGCGGGATTCCCCTCGCCGAACGGCTCGAGCCCCCTGATCCACTCCGCGAGCGAAAGCGTGACCTCGCGCCCGTCTATCACCGCGTCCACCGCGACGCCCTTCGCCGCGACCGGACCCGCGGCGGAAGCCTGCATCGCGCACGCGGCGCAGAAGAGCTCGCGGAATCGTCCGATCTCCCCTTCGTTGACGACGGAGAACCCGCCGGCGGCCGCGTGTCCGCCAAAGCTCGTGAGAACCTCTGCGCACCCGGCGAAGGCGTCGCGCACGTTGTACCCCTCCGGCGCGCGCGCCGATCCGTGGCAGCCCACGACGACGCAGACCGGGACCGCGCGACCCTTCGAGGACAGCCTCTCAAGGACGCGCGAGGCGACGATCCCGGATACGCCCTGGTGTCCGTCCGGCACGACTATCACGAGCGCCGGCGCGCCGGACCCGATCTGCTCGTCCGCCTGGGCGAACGCCGCGTCGGACATCCTCTGCTCGATGGACTTCCGCTCGAGGTTGTGGTGATCGACCTTCATCGCCAGCTCGCGCGCCTTCTCGCGGTCCGTCGCAAGGACCAGGTCCAGCGCGTCCGTCCCCTTCGCGATGCGCCCAGCCGCGTTGATCCTCGGACCTATCAGGAACCCGAAGTCGCGCGACGTGAGCGGCGCGGCGGACCTCGACGCGCGGTCGAAGAGCTCCCTGAGCCCGACCGGCGCGAGCGTCCTGAACCGCCTCAGCGCCTCAGTGACGAGTATGCGGTTCTGCCCGGTGAGCGGCATTATGTCCGTCACCGTCGCGAGACCGGCGAGGACCATCAGCGGACCCCCGACCTTCGGCCCGGTGTAGAATCCGCAATCGACGGCGGACGTCACGACCGCGTTGGAAAGGAGGAACGCGACGCCCGCCCCGCAAAGTCCGTCGAGCTCCGGCGGAGCGGACACCTTGGGGTTGACGACGATGCAGTCCGGCAGCGTCTCCCCGGGAAGATGGTGGTCCGTGACGACGACCTCCACGCCGCCCGCCTTGAGCCTCGCGACCTGCTCGACCGAGTTGATGCCGTTGTCAACGGTGATGACAAGCCCGACGCCAGGATTCTCGGCTAGCATGCGATCGACGGACGCGTCGTTCATCCCGTAGCCCTCCGAGAGCCTGTCCGGGACGAACGGACGGACGTCCGCGCCAAGCGCGCCGAGCGCGCTGACCATGATGGCCGTCGCGCACACGCCGTCGCAGTCGTAGTCGCCGAAGACGACGACCGGACGCCCCGCACGCACTGCGGCGAGGATCGCGTCCGCCGCCGCCTGCACGCCCGGAAGGTCCGAAGGCGACGCGAGCGAATCGAGCGACGGCCTGAGGTAGCCGTCGAGAGTCGCGGCCGTCACGCCGCGAAGCGCGAGAAGCCGGGCCTGGAGCGGCTCCAGGCCGGTCGCGACGAGGTCCGCCACGACGGACCCGTCAACGGTCTTCTCTATGATCTCGCGCGACACTCAGACCTTGACTTCGTGGCACCAACCGTGGACGTCGGGAAACTCGCCGTACTGGATCCCCTGCACGGTCTCGTAGAGCTTCTGGAGGTGCGGCCCGACGGCGTCGGGCTCGCTGATCCTGATCACCTCATCGCCGCGCGTGATCTCCCAGACGGGCGTCACGACGACCGCCGTGCCGCATGCGGCGACCTCGGCGAAATCCTTGATCTCGGTGTACGGGACCGGACGGCACTCGACCTTCCAGCCGAGGTCCGCCGCGACCTGCTTGAGCGACATGTTGGTGACGGACGGCAGGACTGAGTGGCTGTCGGGGGTGACGTACGTCCCGTCCTTCTTGATTCCGAGGAAGTTGGACGTGGAGAACTCCTCGACGTAGGTGTGCGTCTTGGCGTCCAGGTAGAGCTCCACCGGCCACCCGTCGTGCTTGGCCTTCTCGTGCGCGAAGAGCGACGCGGCGTAGTTTCCGCCGACCTTCACGTCGCCCATTCCGTGCGGCGCGGCGCGATCCCAGTCGTCCAGGATCACGGCGCGGACGGGCTTGAGTCCGCCCTTGTAGTACGCCCCGACGGGCATCACCATGATCATGAAGGTGTACTCCTTCGCGGGGGCGACGCCGATCTGCGGACCCGTTCCGATCAGGAGCGGACGGATATAGAGCGAGCCGCCCGTGCCGTACGGCGGGACGAACTCCTCGTTCGCGGCGACGATCTTCTCGCAGGCCTCGAGGAACATCTCCTCTGGCACCGGCGGCATCACGCAGCGGACCGCGGTCCTGTACATGCGCCTGGCGTTCTCCTCCGGACGGAAGATCACGATCCTGCCGCTCTTCTGGCGGAAGGCCTTGATCCCCTCGAAGCACTCCTGCCCGTAGTGCAGGCAGCTCGCGCCGATGTGCATCGTGATGCGGGGATCCTTGAGGAACTCGGGCTCCCCCCACTTTCCGTCGCGCCACGTGTAGCGTATGTGGCAGTTGACGTCCGAGAAGCCGAATCCCAGCTTCTCCCAGTCTATGTCATTCCTTGGCATTCTTTATCTTCCTTTGGTTTTCTATACCCTTTGAAATGTCGATTAGCTCCCTGTCGCCGTCGGCGTTGATGCCTTCGACGAACATGTTGCGCGCGGCCTGCGGCGCGTCGAGTATGCACTTCGCCGCGGCGCCGCGGCGTCCGGCGCGGAGATGGAGGCGCGCGGCGAGCAGCCACTGGTCGGGGTCCGCCCCCGGGACCGCGCGGACGTAGCGCTCGAGGACGCGCGACGCGGTATCGTTGTCCCCCGCCCTGGCGAGGATACCCGCGATGAAGAGGATGTCCTGCGGCGTCCCGGACTGGTCCGCGAACGGACGCACCCTCTCGGCCGCCTCGGCGTAGCGTCCCTGCATCGCGTAGCAGCTCGCCAGGTTCAGCGTCTGGGTGCGTCCGAGCGAGCCGGACCTCGCGAGCGGCTCGAGGCGCGCGATCATGTCGGACGCCGTGCGCATGCGGCCGATCTCACCGCGCATCGAGCGCACCATCGCGTCGTTGGGGTCGTTCGGAAGCAGCACGTTCTCGACGGCGTCGGACGCGACGTCCCAGCGCTCGTCGCGAAGAGCGGCGTTGACGTACGCGACGCCGCAGTCGGACAGCTGGCTCAGGACGAAGGAGTCGCGGAAGGCCTGGCGCGCGGAGCTCACGGCGCGCGGACCCTTGTTCGCGTACTGCTTGGCGATGGATATCCTGAGGCGGGCCATGGACTTCTGCGCGGCGAAGTCGCGGCGGAAGGCGGGGTCGCCGATGAGCCGGCGGACGTACCAGTCCCAGAACTCGCGGTCCTTCTCGGCCACCTTGCGGTCGTACGGCGTGCGGTCCCTGTTGATCTTCATGATCAGTCCGTGCGGCGAAAGGTACTCGTCCATCCAGCGCATCGGGAAGCTCTCCTCGAGGTAGAAGGAGTGGCGCAGGCGGTCGTGGTCGAACATCATGCGCGAGAGGATCGCGTTGATCTCCATGACGGCCTCGGTGCCGACGACCTGCACGCGCCCGTTCTGGCGCACGAGGTTGCCCTTCGGCGGCGCGGGGCGGAGTCCGCGGTCAACCTCCTCGACGTACTGCTCGAACGCCTTCGAGCTGTCGATCGAGGACGGGATCCATATCTCGTCGCCGTACAGGTCGCGCTCTACGCGCATGTACGTGTCGTCCGCCAGCGCGTTCTGCGTGATGAGATAGACGTCGGGACGGAACTCGGCGGAGTAGATCATGTACGTCGGGACGAAGCGGCCCGGGTCCGTGCCGCCGAAGAATATGGAGAACGGCTCCATCGGCTCGGGCCACTCCGGATCGGGGAGCGGCTCCTCGTCCTCGGCGATCTGCTCGCGGATGGCCTTCCACCCGTCCAGCTGGTACGCGCCGAACTGCCAGCCGAACGTGTGGCCGTTCTGCTCGCACCCGCCCAGCTCGAAGACCATGCGCTCGTCCGTCCAGTTCTGGATCAGCGGACTCGCGAACGCGACCGCGATCGCGACGCCGGCGATGGCGCAAGCGACGAGGCGCGTGCGGCGCGCGAACGCGTGCCCGGCGCTCGCGGCCCGCGCGCAGAGCGTCATCAGGAAGGCGGACGCGAAGAAGAGTCCGTAGCCGATCCACAGAGCGATCATCGCGTGCGACGAGATGAACTTCACCTTCTGGATGAAGCCGTCGCCGACGCTGCCCTTCACGTCCGCCAGCAGGATGAGCAGCACGCTCATCATGAGGAAGCAGACCGCCGCGGCGACCATCCACTGCCAGAACGCGCGGCGGCGGTCCTTCGGGACGAGCGCCCAGCCGGCCGCGAACGGCACGAAGATGAACGGGATGAGGTAGTCCGTGAACTGCACGCACACGTCGCGGCAGTACCAGGACATCTTGGTGAATATGAAGCCGAAGAACTCGCCGACGGACTTGAAGTCCGGAAACACGATCGCCGCGTACTGCTCGCGCATGATGGCGTGCTTGAAGCCCTCCCACGTGCGCGGATACGCCCAGTTCATCGGCGGGTTGCGAAGCTCCGATACGATCGGCATGTAGGCGTAGAACGCGACGCCCAGCTGCGCGAAGAACGCTGCGCCCGCCACGGAGCGTCCGTTCGGCAGCGTCAGCCACGCGAGAGCGAGGAGGATCAGGTTCCAGGCGATCGGCCAGCAGAACCACCAGCTCTGCGGATGGGTGAGTCCGTTCAGCGCGCCGTGCCTGAGGAGGACGAACGCCGCGATGTGGAGGCCCGCGACAGGAATGGCGAAGCAGAGTCCGCGCTTCGTGAACCAGCACATGCCGAAGAGCGCGACGAGAAGCCCCGTGAAAGCGAACGTCGATTTTGTCCACGGATACGCCGGACCCTGGTAGCCGTCCAGCCCGGCCTGCTGGACGGACATCGCGATTCCGACCGCGACGAGCGCGAGCGCGGCGGACGCGGCGAGAAGCTTCGGCTTCTGTCCGTCCAGGAGCCCCTCCTCGCCGTCCTGCAGCGCGGCGAGCGCGGCGGCGACGACGCTGGCGGCGGCGAATGCCGCGATGAGGGCGTAGCGGACCGGCTCGACGAGCGGCGCGACGGACGCCGTGACGCCCGACCATTCGTTGGGTCCGGTGAAGAGCGTGCCGGCGAGGACCATCAGCGCGACGCCCGCTCCGCCGCCCCAGAGCGCGGACGTGCGGGCGCGCTCGCTTTCGCCGCGCGAGCGGAGGACCGCCGCCGCGACGAGAGAGCCAACGAGGACGGCGAGTCCGATGACGAGCATCGGCGTTGACGGACATGCCGCCGTCGAGGCGAGCGGCGAGTGCTTGGCTATGACGTCCGCCTGCATCCGCCAGCTCGCCTGCTGGAGGCAGCCGACCTTGAGCAGCTGGTAGGTCATCGCGACGGGGACGAGGTAGATGAACACGTCGCGGAACATCGAGGTGTTCCTGACTAGGATGATGAGCGCCAGCGGCACGATCGCGAAGAGCAGCACCTGGTAGTTGGTGAGTCCGAGCCCGAACACGAACGCCGTGATCCAGAGTATCTTGTCCGACGGACGCTTCATCCAGCGGTAGGAGAGGAGGAACACCCACATCAGGAAGAGCGCGTTGAGCGAGTAAATCTCGACGATGGTCGATTGCGACCACTCGACAGGCGAGAGCGCGAAGGTGAGCGCGCCGGCGACGCCGCCGCCGAAGGCGAGGATCGGATGCACGTCCCCTGCGTCGTCCACGAAGTCGCGGGAGCTGCGGCATATGAGCATCGACGTGCATCCGGCGGCGAAGGCGCCCGCGACGGCGGAGAAGCAGCTGACGGCCCAGGCGGGCGTCGGATGGCCCATGTAGCTGACCCAGAAGAAGAGCTTGCAGAACAGCCAGCTGCAGAGCGTCCAGAACGGATAGCCGGGCGCGTGCGGAACGCCGAGGTGCGCCGCGGCGGTCGCGAGCTCGCCGGAGTCCTCCAGGCCGACAGACGGACCGAGCGTAAGCAGATACACCACGCCGGTGGCAACCGTCGCGGTCCAGAACGCGGCCCAGTCGAGCCTGTCGAAAAACTTGTCCTTCATCGTCTTGTCAGCCAGATGCCTCCTTGGTCTATCGGCGGGCGGATCCACGCCCTCTATTCAATTCATTTATTATATTATACCACAGTTTTCGCCATGCAGTCACAGCGCAATTTCGGCGTAGGAGCCGGAGAAGAGGACGTTGCGTCCGACCCCCGCGCGCTCGCCGGCCTCCACGTCGCGCGGCTTGTCGCCGACGGAGACGGACGCGGACATGTCGATCCCGTACCTGTCTCGCGCCTTGAGGAACATCCCCGGCTCGGGCTTGCGGTCCGGCCCGGACAGCTCGGGGCAGTGGAACACGTCCGTCACCTTCACGCCGTGCGCGGCGAACTCGCCGACCATCCAGTCCGTAAGCGCCCTGTAGTCCGCCTCCGTGTAGTATCCGCGCGCGATGCCGGACTGGTTTGTCACCACGATGACGAGGTATCCGAGCTCCTGCGCCCTGCGGCAGAAGTCGAACACGCCGTCGATGAACTCGAAGTCCTCGCGCCTGTGGACGTACGCCTTGTCGATGTTGATCGTCCCGTCCCGGTCCAGGAAGAGCGCCTTCGTCATGCCCCAGGCTCCCGACCGCACACCTCGCGCTCGGCCAGCGAGCAGATCATGTGCCCGACGGCGATGTGCATCTCCTGGACGTGGCAGGTGCGCCTGGCCGGGACGTTGAGCGCGACGTCGGCGAGCGCGCCGAGCCTGCCGGCGTCCGCGCCGGTGACGGCCACGACCGAGATCCCCATGGACTTCGCCTTCTCCGCCGCAAGGACGACGTTCGGCGAATTGCCGCTCGTGGAGATCGCGTAGAGGACGTCGCCGGGACGTCCGAGCGCCTCGACCTGCCTTGCGAATACCTTGTCGTACCCGAAGTCGTTCGCGATGGCGGTGATGGCGGAGGTGTCCGTCGTCAGCGCGATCCCGGCCATGGCCGGACGGTTCATCTCGTAGCGCCCGGTCAGCTCCGCGGCGAGGTGCTGCGCGTCAGCCGCGCTGCCGCCGTTCCCGCAGAAGAGGACCTTCCCGCCGCGCCGGAGCGCGTCTATCCAGAGCCTCGCCGCCGCCTCGACGGACGGGGCGAGCGCCTTGAGCGCGGAAAAGCCTGCGGCGATCTCGTTGCACTGCGCCTTCACGAAGTCCTGCATCACGAACCTCCCTTCGAATTGAGCCTGTCAACCATGGCGGACGTCGAATAGCCGTCCACGCGCTTGAGAGTCACGGCCTCGCCGCCGTACGAGACGACGAACTGCGCCTCCGGCCACCTGTCTATCGTGTAGCCCTCCTTCGCGACGACGTCCGGACGCAGCGCCTCCACGACCGGGAGCGCCGTCTCCTCGTCGAACACGGTGACGGCATCGACGATCTCGAGCCCTGCGAGCACGAGCGTCCGCGTGCGCTCGTCCTGGACGGGGCGCGTCGGACCCTTCAGGCGCCTGACGGACGCGTCCGAGTTGACGGCGACGACGAGCCTGTCGCAATGCTCCTTCGCCTGGAAGAGCGACGAGAGGTGTCCGCAGTGCAGGCAGTCGAAGCATCCGTTGGTGAAGCCCACGCGCAGCCCCTCAGCCTGCCACGCGGCGACGCGCCGCTTCAGCGCGTCGCGGTCCATGATCTTCCCCTCGAACGGCATCGCGCCTGCGCCGCGCCGCGCGAGGGCGGACTTCAGCTCCTGCGGCGAGACGACCGCGGTGCCGACCTTGCCGACGACAATCCCGGCCGCGGCGTTGGCGATCTCCATCGCCGCGCGCCACGGGGCGGATGCCGCGCGCGCCGCCGCGAGCGCGGCCATCGTCGTGTCGCCCGCGCCGGAGACGTCGCTGACCTCGCGTCCCTCCGTCGGAAGGTAGATCGTCTCGCCTTCCCCGCGCGGCACATAGACCATGCCCTTCTCGGAGAGCGTGACGACCGCGTTGTCGATGGAGTGCATCTCCAGAAGGCGCTTCGCGTAGCGGACGACCGTGTCGAGGAAGCCGGGGGCGGACGGGTCGAACTCGACGCCGCAGACGGCCTCCAGCTCCTTGCGGTTCGGCTTGACGAGCGTCGCGCCGGAGTACTTGCGGTAGTCCTTGCCCTTCGGATCGACATAGACCGGACGCCCCGCCGCGCGCCCCGCCGCGATGACGCGCTCGCAGAACGAGCGCGATAGGAGTCCCTTCGCGTAGTCGGAAAGTATCACGACGTCCGTCTCCGGCAGCTTCGCCGCCACCTTCGCGAAAAGCTCGTCCTCGTCCGCCCCTCCGAGCGGAACGACGACCTCGCGGTCCATGCGCATGACGTGGTGCCCCTTCGCGACGAAGCGCGTCTTCTGGATCGTGGGTACCGAGCCCGACACGACCGCGAGGAGCTCCGCGCCAGACTCCGCCACCAGCGCGCGCGCCGCGTCGCCGTCC
>JAGCFB010000087.1 GCA_017650345.1 Kiritimatiellia bacterium
CTCGGCATCCCGATGCCGGAGTCGATGATGGCGAGCGACCTCGACGGCGCGCTGAAGTGCGCCGAGAAGCTCGGCTACCCGCTCATCATCCGTCCGTCCTTCGTCCTCGGCGGACGCGGCATGGAGGTCATCTACGACGAGATCATGCTGCGCGAGTACGTGGCGAAGGCCGTCGGCGTGACGCCTGACCGTCCGCTCTACCTCGACCGCTTCCTCTGCCACGCCATGGAGTGCGAGGCGGACGCGCTTTCGGACGGCACGGACGTCTTCATCCCGGCGATCATGCAGCACATCGAGCTCGCGGGCATCCACTCCGGCGACTCCGCGTGCGTGCTGCCGCCCGTGTCGATCCCCGAGGAGGCCAAGGCGACCATCCTCGACTACACGCGCCGCATCGCGTCCGAGCTGAAGGTCGTCGGACTCATGAACATGCAGTTCGCCATCGAGGACGGCAAGGTCTATGTCATCGAGGCCAACCCGCGCGCCTCGCGCACGGTCCCGCTCGTCTCCAAGGTCGCCGGCACGCAGATGGCGCGCATCGCGACCGAGCTGATGCTGGGCGAGACGGTCAAGTCGCTCGGACTCGACAGGAAGAAGACCATCCCGTACCACGGCGTCAAGGAGGCCGTCCTTCCGTTCGAGAAGTTCCCGGAGGTCGATCCGGTGCTCGGACCCGAGATGCGCTCCACGGGCGAGGTGCTCGGCCTTGCGGACACGTTCGGCCTCGCGTACTTCAAGACTCAGGAGGCCGCCGGCTCGCAGCTACCGACGAAGCCCGGCAAGATGCTCGTGTCGCTGTCCGAGAAGGTTGACGACGCCGTCGCCGCCGTCCAGGCGTTCGAGAGGCTCGGCTTCGAGGTGATCGCGACCGAGGGCACGGCGAAGTGGCTCGTCGAGCGCGGAGTGAAGGCGACGGTCGTCGCGAAGATCGGCGAGGGACGTCCCGACGTCCTCGACGCGATCAAGAACCGCGAGGTGAAGCTCATCGTCAACACGCCGTCCGGACGCCGCGACGCGCGCGCGGACGACAGCCGCATCCGCCAGGCCGCGATCAAGTACAAGGTGCCGTACCTGACGACGCTCGCCGCCGCGACCGCCGCCGCGGAGGGCATCGGCGCGGCCATGGGCGGCCAGGGCGAGGTCCGTTCGCTCCAGAGCTACCATGCGTCAATCTCCTGAGCGCAAATTTCGTCGCTCGCATCCATTGCCATTTCCGTTCGGAAATAGTATAATGTAGAGCGTGAAAAAGAGTACGCGCAAGATAAAGTACGGCAGGATCCTCCTCAAGCTCTCCGGGGAGGTCCTCGCCAACCGCACGACGGGCGAATGCATCGACCCGAAGAATCTCGCCTTCATGGCCGAGAGGGTCAAGAAGATCCACAAGATGGGCGTCCAGGTCGGCATCGTCCTCGGCGGCGGCAACATATTCCGCGGCCTGACGGGCGCGGGCAAGGGCGTCAACCGCGTGACGGGCGACTCGATGGGCATGCTCGCGACGATCATCAACGGCCTCGCCATGATGAACGCGCTGGAGTCCATCGGCGTGCCGACGCGCGTCATGACGTCCATCGAGATGCCCAAGCTCGCCGAGCCGTTCATCCAGCGCAAGGCCCTCAGGCACTTCGAGAAGGGGCGCGTGCTGATCTTCGCGGGCGGCACCGGCAACCCGTACTTCTCGACGGACTCCGCCGCCGCGCTGCGCGCGAGCGAGATCGGCGCGGAGGCGCTGCTCAAGGCGACGAAGGTCGATGGAATCTACACGGCGGACCCGAAGAAGGACCCGAAGGCGAAGAAGTACGGCTCGCTCAAGTACGAGACCGCGCTCGAGAAGAGGCTGAAGGTCATGGACTCCGCGGCGTTCGCGCTCTGCATGGACAACGGGATCCCGATCGTCGTGTTCGACTTCTTCGACGGCGACGCGCTCGAGCGCGTCGTGAAGGGCGAGGCCGTCGGAACGCTCGTCAGCGAGAAGGGCTGAGGGCGGCAGGAACTGAAAACACTTTTGAAACCAGAAAGGCAAACACAATGGAAACTGTCAGTGAAGTGCTGAGCGACGCGAACGCGAAGATACAGAAGAGCTTCGACGCGCTCAAGGCCCAGTTCGCGGGACTCCGTACCGGCAAGGCTAACCCGGCGATGGTTGACGGCATCAAGGTCGAGTACTACGGATGCCCGACGCCGATCAAGAACCTCGGCACGATCTCCACCCCGGAGCCGCGCCAGATCAAGATCACGCCGTTCGACCCGACGGTCCTCGCCGAGATGAACAAGGCGATCCTCGCGGCGAACCTCGGCGTCACGCCGCAGACGGACGGCAAGGTCCTGCGCATAACGGTCCCCGAGCTCAACGAGGCCCGCCGCAAGGAGATCGTCAAGGTCGCCAAGACGCAGGCCGAGGCCCAGAAGGTCGCGATGCGCAACGTCCGCCGCGACGCCAACGACGCCGCGAAGAAGCTTGAGAAGGACAAGAAGATCTCCGAGGACGACCTCAAGGTCGCGCTGGACAAGATCCAGAAGGCGACGGACGAGGGAATCGCCAAGATCGACGCCGAACTGAAGACCAAGGAGGCCGAGGTGATGGCCGTCTGAGGCACGGACACTTAAACGGAATGAGCAGC
>JAGCFB010000088.1 GCA_017650345.1 Kiritimatiellia bacterium
GCGCTCGTGGATCCACTGCGCGGGTCCGCCGCTGTATGACCGGTAGACGTACGTTCCGTAGCCGCCCCAGCCGTTGAGGAGGAGCGTTCCGTCGAAATCGGAATTGTCGCCGTAGAGTCCCATGCCGCGTCCGTACGACGTTATGACTAGCGTGCCGCTTCCCGAGAACGCGCCTGAGGCCGCGATGTTCTGTCCGCGGTCCGACCGCGCCGACGTGTTCCAGACGGTGCCGGTCGTGCCCGCGGGAACGCAGACGGGCGAGAGCTGGAGATTGTTGCTCGCGTAGCCGATTCCGAGCGAGCCGTTTTCAAGGCGGAGCACGGAGTTCGCGCCGAACCGCGGTCCGTCGTTGTAATCCATCGCGTCGCCGAGGGTCGAGCCGCGCGGGACGACCACTTCGCCGCGGAAAGAGGCGAGCGTGTCGACGGAGCGAATGTTGGCCCAGCGTCCCTCGGGAACGTATATGCGCCCGCCTCCCGTGAACGCTATTCCCGCCGGCACGTCCGCGCACGGCAGATGGAGCTCCGCGTCCGCGCCGATATTGACCGTCCCGCTTCCCTCGAAAACCTCGACCGACGTCGAACCTGTCGCGAACGAAATCGTGCCGCCTTCCATCGAGACGCGCGCAATCGTGTTGGACGTCGTAGCGAACTCGAGCGTTCCAGAGCGTCCGATGACACTTCCGACGACCGAGACGCCGAAGTTTCCGGCAACGCGCACAGCACGTCCGTCCGGGACTTCCGCGAGCACAGAGTGAGGGCTCGCATCCGCGGCGAGCGCGACACTGTTCGTCATCGAGGCGCCCTTCTCCGCAGCGAACGCGATGTCCGCTCCGTCGAAATACGTCGTCTTCGCGGAAGTCATGTTGTTCGTCCAGACGGAGGCGGCGTGCCAGCTCTGTCCGTTGTCGCCGGCCCATACGATCCGCTCGTCGGCCGCCGCGCCGAATGTCGCGCTCCTAAGCTCGAGCGAGCCGCTTCCGGAATCCGCGACGGTCACGCGCAGGACGTGCGCGCCGGCGGACGTTCTGATCTTCGCCGAGGCGGCGGTGAAGCCGTCCGACGCTGGAAGCGCGAGCGAGACGGGCGTCTCCTCGTCGATTTGAAGGACGAGCGACGCGGCCTTTGCGCTGCGGTAGCGGACGGAGACGGGACGCGTTCCGCCGTCGTAGTCGGTGAAGGTGTACTGGAGCCATTCACCGTCCGCGGTTCCTGTGACGACCGCGCCTTCCGAACCGTCGATTCTGATCGCGACGGGAGCGTCGGAGCGGTAGACCTCGTTCGTCGCGGACGAAGTGTCGTGGAACGTGAAACCCTCGCCGCTCTTCTCGTCCGAATACCAGTCGAAGTCCGCGCAGGCAATCGCACCGGGCAGCGCGTGCGCGCCGGAGACACGGACGCCGCCGCTCCACGTTCCGGGGTCGCCCGCCATGCGGACGCGGCGCTGCTTCGTGAGCGTTCCCCACGCGGTGCGTCCGTATCCGCCCGCGCCCGTCTGGCAGGACTCGATTCCGCCGCACGTCGTCATCTGGCGCTCCTTCGAGCGGATGAGCCACTTGAGCTCGTCATCGCCCTTTCCGGCGCGGTATCTGTAGTGCGAAAGCGGCGCGGCGATTCCCGTGGTGCCGCCGATGTCGCGGCGGTCTTCGGCGATCCAGAGGCTCTCCCAGCGGCCGCTCCTGTGGCGGACGCGGTAGAAGAGGTCGTTATCAAAGGACAGCTCCTCGATGTTCGTCGTAACGCCGGAGGGCGTCCACGGCTCGGGCTGGTCGTCGTAGGAGGCGAAACCTGTGACGTTGAGGCGCAGGTTCCACTCGTATCCCTTGAGGATGCGGTCGTCGAGTTCGCCGTAGAGGTCGACGCCCTGGTTCCAGGCGACCTCTGCAAGATACCCCATCGTGTCAAGCCCGGCCAGAACGTGACCCTGGTCGCGGCACGACTCCTGGCACTGTCCGTTCGGATAGAAATAGAAACGTATCTGTTCGTCGTATCCCCAGTCCTCGACTTCGGAGAACACGCGCGGCCACTGCGGATCGTAGTATATCTGCGTCTCGCCGACGGCGCTCGGCCAGGCGGCGAGATTGGCGGGGCCTGACGGGTACGGCAGATCGTCCGGACGGTGCGGCTGCGCGCGAAGGTAGCGGACCGCGCGGTCGAATATCTTCTCGTTGTCGAGCAGCACGCCGATGCCGATCAGAGCGGAGCATCCGATGAGCCCCTGGTTGCCGTAGCGCATCGCGTCGAAGTTGTAGACGCCCCAGTAGCAGGAGCATGTTGTCCCGGGGTGTTCGTTCCAAGGATAGTCGACGGACGAGTAGCCGGGATAGACGAGCATGTCGAAGAAGCGCTGGCGGTCCTCCGGCTTCCAGCCCTCGTAGTCGCGCATAAGCTCGGCGGCCTCGATCAGCGAGGCGAACTTGCCGTTGTCCAGCGCGCCCGTTCCGACGTTGCAGGTGTTGGTGTACCAGGAGTTGGCGTTGAGGCGCGTGACGGACGCCTTTGCGTATATCTCATCGCCGGTTATGCGCCAGAGAAGCGCGGTATCGAGCGCGCGGCGTCCGTCGATGCCGATGATCGCCTCGAACTGGTTGTCGGCGGTTATCGCGCCGCCGCGGGTATACTCGTTGGTGGAGATGTCGGAAAATCGAGAGGACCTCATCTGGAGGAACGTCGAGTAGAACGGCTCCTCCTTCGCTGCGACCATCGCCTTCATACGGTCCAGATCGCCCTGGGTGTATGAAAGCCCCGGATGGACGAACGTCCGCCCATGCGCACAGACGCCTGTAAAGACGTAGGCAGCAAACAGCGCTCCCGTTTTCACGATGCGAAGCATAGCTGATTCTTGCTTCATTTTACACAACCCTCCTAGGCCTACTTGGCAGTCTCAGAGGGACTGTCCCCATCAAACCGCAGCCCCCGAAAGAAGCGCCGGGCGCGTCACCTGCCGCGGTGGTCGGGATGCACCGCCTTGACGACGAGCGTCTCGCCGGGCTTCAGCCACACCGACTCGGACGGTGCGCGCTTTCCCTTGCCAAGTATCTCGGCGCCGCCGCTGAAGCGCTTCGGGAATACGAATATCTGCTTGTCGAACGGACTGCCGTTCTGAAGGACGAGCCACGGACCGATCTCGATCGAGCGCACGCCCCACGCCTTCTCCTCTTCACCCTTGCTGCCCGTGTCGTTGTGGCGGACGCGCAGGTACTGGATGCACTCGGGACGGCGCACGTAGATGTAAGCGACGTGGTCCTTGTGCGGCTTGTCCCCGCGGTTCCACTGGTTGAAGCTCATCATCACCCTGTTCTCGCCGTCCTTGAACGCCACGTTCTGCGAAACATAGTCGCCCCAGAAGAAATCGGGCGCGCCGGTCTCCATCGGAAACTTCACGTTCGAGCAGAGAACGTCGTTGGGATCGCTCATGCGCTTGAGCATGCGTATCGTCTCCCTCGCGCTGTCCACTGTCCCGTAAGCCGCGGACCAGTACCAGTTGCCGCCGAGCGGACGTCCCCACCGCGACACGGCCTCTGCGTCGAGATCCATCCACTCGATCTGCCTGAAGCGTATGTGCGCGGGATTGGCGAAGTCGAGTATCTGACATCCGACGGAACCGTACCCGTCTCCGCCAACCATGTTGCGGTGGCGGAAGTTGAGGAACGAGCAGACGTCAGGCGCGATCTTCCCGTCTCCGCGGCGGACCGGATACACGAAGTGCGTGAACGAGTCGCCGCCGATCCGGGCGCGCTCGCGCAGAAAGTCAAGCTTGGAATACGACTGCCAGAGTCTGTAGTACATGCCGTCCTGTCCGCGTCCGTACTCGACCGAGTACCCGCCCCACTCGAGAGGAATGCCGTTGGGCGAGACAAAGCTCCAGTCGCCCGGCGCGACCGCGCCGGTTGCGCGGCGGAGGCGTCCGATGAAATCGTCCTTCTCCGGCTCGTTCGGCGACTTCCCTCCGATAAGCCGGCGCGCCTTGATGCAGAACCTGAGCGCGTCAAGCTGGTAGCTCTCCTGGTTGGGGGCGTGTCCGCCCTTACCTGAGAAGTGGCCGATCAGTCCGTCCATGAGGTCGAGATACGCCTTGCGGCGCGGAACCGGCGGCGTGGAATCGTCGCAGTCGTCGTCGACGAGCTCGTCAAGAAGACCTTCCTTCTCCATGGCCTTCGCCGTAAGCATAAGCGCGTGTCCGACACCCCTCAGGCCCGCTCCGTCAAGCGGCGTTCCCGACGTCGCGCCGCGCTTCGGTCCGCCCATCCAGTAGCCCCTGACCCAGGCGCTCCAGTACGAACCGGATCCGCCCTGCGCGCGACGGCAGAAGTCGAGGAACACGGCGACGCGCTCGAGCGTCTCCCTGTCATGGTAGCGCTTCATCTCC
>JAGCFB010000089.1 GCA_017650345.1 Kiritimatiellia bacterium
ACCCTCGCCCCCTGTCTAGTTCGATTATGATAGACTATCCCCTGTTCCTGCTCAACAGGTGTTGGGATAGCTGATTCGCAAGGAGAGGCGAAAAGAATGCCCGGGCGACGATGGCCATCGTCTCCCGGGCATTCTTTTCGCCTCTCCTTGCGAATCAGCTATCCCAACACCTGTTGAGCAGGAACAGGGGATAGTCTATCATAATCGAACTAGACAGGGGTCGAGGGTCGCTACCCCCGGGGGTCGGACGGGCCGACCCCCGGGTGGCTTCCGAAAGCAAAACGAAACCGACAAATCCAACTCTCGCATGCGGCCGGGTGGCCGCAGCGACCATCAACAACGGCGCAGGCGATTCACAAACGGACGCTTTAATGGTATAATTGCGGCATCGGACATGAATGACGCGATAGAGCTGTTCGCATCGCGATTCGCCCCCCCGTGCCTCGCCGCGGGCGGGGAGGCTTGCGTTCCGTCCGCGACCGGCGCCGCCGACGCGTTCATGGCCCTCGCAATGTCCGCCGGCGCCGCGTCCCCGCGCGTCGTCATGGCCGTCGTCCCAGGACTCCCCGACGCGGACCGGCTTGCGGACGACCTGCGCATCCTCACCGGCAGGCCGTCGGGGAAGGACTCCAAGACGTCGGCGTTTTCAACGAGGATACTGGAGTTCCCGCCAGTCCTGGACGGCGACAAGTCCGCCCTCGGCACGCGCCTCAAGACGATCGCCGCGCTCCGCGCGTGGGGGCTCTCCCCGTATCCCTGCGTCGTCGTGGTCGCCTACCCCGCCCTTTCCACCCCGATCCCCGCCGGAACCCAGCCCGCCATCCGCCTGGGGAGGGACCCCGCGACGTTCGGCGACGTCTGCCGGAAGCTCGCCGAATCCGGCTACAACCGCGTGCCCATGGTCGAGCAGGAGGGCGACTACTCCGTCCGCGGCGGAATCATCGACGCATGGGGTCCGGGCGACGAGTTCCCGGTCCGCGCCGAGTTCTTCGGCGAGGAGCTGGAGAGCCTGCGGACCTTCGACGCCGCGACCCAGCGCTCCATAGAGCGGATCGACTCCGCCGAGCTCCTTCCCGCCGCCGAGCGCGCGGAGGCGTCCGCCCCGGCGACGATCTTCGACATCCTGCCCCCCGGCGCCGCCGTCCTCGCCATCGAGCACAACGCATACTCGCTGCCGCGGCTCGTCGGAAAAGACGGCGCGAAAGGTCCGTCCTGCGTCGTTTACACCGGCGACCCCGCCCCGCAGGGCGTCCCCACATACCCCTTCCAGACAGTCCCGCTCCCAGGATTCGCCGAGCTTGGCGCGAACGAGGCCCACCATCCCGAGCTCTTCGACGCCGCGCGCACCCGCCTCGAACGCCACCTCGCGGCGGCCAGGGCGAGGGGGGATGTCGTGGCAAAGATCGACGGACTCTCCGGCGGGTTCGAGGTCGGCGGACTCCTTGTCGTCACGAAGGCGGACAGGGTGTTCACGCGGAAGCGCACGCGCGTCGCGCGCGCGGCGAACGCGAACGCCGGCGCGCGGCTGGGGGACTTCGACGACCTGGAGCCGGGCGAGTACGTCGTCCACGTCGATTACGGCGTCGGACGCTTCATAGGCTCGTCCGAGATACAGCTCGACGGCAAGCGCAGCGAGGTCTTCACGATCGAATACGCGGACGGCGCGAAGCTCCACGTCCCCGCCGCGCACGCGCACCTCCTCTCGCGCTACGTCGGCGTGAAGGGACAGGAGGTGACGCTCCACCGGATCGACGGCAAGCGCTGGAGCAAGGACAAGGCCGCCGCGCAGAAGGCCGTGGCGGACCTCGCGTCCTCCCTTCTCGAGACGCAGGCGAAGCGCGAGCTAGTCCCGGGTTTTTCGTACGACGTCCGCTGCGAGGGGCGCGAGGCGTTCGACGCGGCGTTCCCGTTCGAGGAGACGCCGGACCAGCTCGCGGCGATCGCGGCGATCGACAAGGATCTCGCCTCGAGCAAGCCGATGGACCGGCTCGTCTGCGGCGACGCCGGCTACGGAAAGACCGAGGTCGCCATGCGCGCGGCCTACGTCGCGGCGATGAACGGAAAGCAGACCGCGGTCCTCGCCCCGACGACCGTCCTCGCCGAGCAGCACTTCGAGACCTTCACCTCGCGCTTCGACGGAACGCCCGTGCGCATCGAGTCCGTCTCCCGCTTCCAGTCCGCCGACACCCACAAGGGCACCTTCCAGCGCCTCGCGTCCGGCGCGTGCGACATCGTGATCGGCACGCACGCGATACTGAGCGGGAAGGTCGCGTTCCGGGACCTCGGACTCATCATCATCGACGAGGAGCAGCGCTTCGGCGTCCGCCACAAGGAGTTCCTCAAGCGCCTGCGGGCGACGGCGGACGTCCTGACCCTCTCCGCGACGCCCATCCCTCGCACGCTCTACCTCTCCATGACCGGCGCGCGCGACCTCTCGCTCCTCAGGACCCCGCCGCGCGAGCGCGTCGCCGTGGAGACGACCGTGGTGCGCGACTCGGACGCGATAGTCCGCCATGCGATCGAGGCGGAGCTCGCGCGCGGCGGACAGGTCTTCTTCCTGCACAACCGCGTCGCGACGATCGGACGCGTAGAGAAGCGCCTCAAGGAGATCATGCCGCAGCTGCGCATCGTCGTCGCGCACGGACAGATGGACGCGCGCACGCTCGCGCGGAAGATGCGCGACTTCGAGCGCGGACTGTACGACGTGCTCCTCTCCACGACGATCGTGGAAAGCGGAATCGACATCCCGCGCGCGAACACGATCCTCGTCGATCAGGCGCACACGTTCGGGCTGGCGGACCTCTACCAGCTGCGCGGACGAGTCGGACGCTCGTCCCGGCAGGGGCGCGCGATCTTCCTGCTGCCTCCGGAGGGCGCGGTCGATTCGGACGCGCGCGAGCGCCTCGCCGCGCTGAAGCGCCACGGCGGACTCGGCGCGGGCTTCAACCTGGCGGTGCGCGACCTGGAGCTGCGCGGGGCGGGGAACCTCCTCGGGTCGCAGCAGTCCGGACACATCGCGGCGGTCGGGTTCGGTCTCTACTGCCAGCTCCTCCAGCGCACGGTCGCGATGATGAAGGGCGAGAAGGTCAAGGAGGTCATCGACGTCCAGCTGAACCTCGACTTCATAGACGCGTCGCCCGCGTCGGACGACGCGGACGCGGCGGCGGCGCTTCCGTACGGCTACGTCGAGGAGGACGCGCAGAGGATGGGCTTCATGAAGCGGCTCGCCGAGGCGCAGGACGCGGCGGCGGTCAGGGCCGTTGAGGCGGAGCTGGCGGACAGGTTCGGGCCGCTGCCGAAGTCCGCCTCGCGCCTCGTCCGCCTCGCCGAGCTGCGCGCGAAATGCGCGTCCGCGCGCGTAAACCACATCGACGTGAAGGACGGGCGCGCCGTGTTCTACCGCTGCGGCTCGCGCGACGTGGCGTTCGTCCGCGAGCTCAAGGGAAGGACGGCGGACGCGAAGATCCGCGAACTCGCCGCGGCCGTCTCCGCCTGATCCGGCGGCGTCAGATGCTCCAGCCGCCGATCTTGAACACGCGGCATATCTCCGAGACGAGGATCGCCGCGACGAGGATCGGCGCGACGAAGCGCACCATGACGATATAGAAGACGTTGAAAACGCGCGACGGACCCCTGCTGCCGTCCCTGCGGCATTCGGCGAGGATGCGCTTCGGACCCAGCGCCCAGCCCGCGAACACGCAAGTTAGCGCCGCGACGACCGGCGTGAGGATGTTCATCGCGCTGTCGAAGAACTCGAGCGCGGGGAGTCCGCACGGACTGAACGCCTTCCACCTGCCGTAGCCGAACGCGGACACCGCGCCGAGGGCGACGGTCCACACGCCGACGGCGGCGATGGACGGACGCCGCTTCCAGTGGAAGAAGTCGCACACCGCCGCGACGCACGCCTCCGTCATGGAGATGGAGCTCGTGAGCGCCGCGAAGAGGACCAGCGTGAAGAAGACGAGTCCGATCCACGGACCCGCCGCGCCAAGCGACGCGAAGATCTTCGGAAGCGAGACGAACATGAGGCCCGCGCCGGCCGTCTCGACGGACGCCGGGTCGAACATGATGACGACGGGTATGACCATGAAGCCGGAGAGGACGGCGACGAACGTGTCCGCGCCGACGATCCTGACGGCGGACTTCTTCACCGAGTCCGTGCGGCGCATGTAGCTTCCGTACGTGATCATTATCCCCATCGCGAGCGACAGCGAGTAGAACATCTGGCCCATCGCCCCGAGGAAGACCTTCCCGATGCTGCCGCACTTGGAGAAGTCCGGCACGAGGTAGTACCTGATGCCCTCGCCCGCGCCGGGCAGCGTGGCGACGTAAACCGCGAGCGCGATCGCCATCACAAGCAGGGTCGGCATCATCACGAGGTTCGCCTTCTCGATCCCGTTCTTGACGCCCATCACGATCACAACCATCGACATCGCCGTGAAGACCGCCATCGCCACGAACGGCGCCCAGGGCGCCGCGATGAAGCCCTCGAAGAACGCGCCGGGGTCCGCTATCGCCCCCGCGCCTCCGCCGAACGCCAGCTTAGCGTACGCGGCGAGGTAGCGCACGACCCATCCGCCGATCACGTTGTAGTACGGCATGATGAAGAGCGGAATTACGGTCGCCAGTATGCCGATGAAGTTCCACCTGCCGAAGCCGAGCGTCATGAACGCCGTGCTCTGGCTCTGCCGCGCGTAGCGTCCGATCGCGATCTCCGTGACGAGCAGGACGATCCCGAGCGTCATCGAAAGCACGAGGTACGTCGCGATGAACACGCCGCCGCCGTACTTGGCCGCAAGGTACGGGAACCGCCAGAGGTTCCCCAGTCCGATGGCGGACGCCGCCGCCGCCAGCACGAACGCAAGCTGGCCCGACCAGCTGGCCCTGTCTCCGTGTTTCATCTTCGCGATCCTCCGCTTCTTTCGCCGTCCCAGGCGGACTCCAGTTCGATCCATTCGCCGTCCGACGGACGCCTGAGCCTCAGCCTCAGCGAATGGAGATACATCCGCGACGCCTTCGCGCCGCCGTACTTGACGTCCCCGACGACCGGATGCCCCGCCTCCGCGAAGTGCACCCTGATCTGGTTCTTGCGTCCGCTCCTCAGCGTCACCTCGACGAGCGTCGTGCCGTCCTTCTCCGACACGGTCCGCCACTCCGTGCGCGCCGGCTTCGCGCCCGGCGTCCCCGGCGGCACGCTCCGCACGCGGTATCCGTCGCGGTCCTCCTTGAGGTGCGACTCGAAGACGCCGGAATCGGACTCCATGCGCCCCTCGACGCGCGCGAGGTACGTCTTCTCCGTGAGCGACGCCCAGTCGCTCCTGAACGCCTCCGCGACCTCCTCGCTCTTCGCGAACATCATCACGCCGCTCGTCTCGCGGTCCAGGCGGTGGACGAGCCACACGCGGCGGCGGCTCTTCAGCTGGCCCTTGCGGACGTAGTCGTTGAGCATGTTCTCCGCCGTCGCCTGCGCCTCGCGCGCGGCGCGTCCGTGCAGCTTCGTGTGCGTCGTGAGAAGCCCCTCGGGCTTGTCGATGACGATCAGGTCCGCATCCTCGTACAGTATCTCGAACGGAAGGCGCGTCTTCATCGCATCTTCTCCGCCGCCGCAGCCTCGCGCCTCTCCAGCTCCGCGAGCTCCTCGGGCTTCGGTTTCTTCCTGAATGCGTTGTAGTTGAGCACCCAGCAGGACGGATGGCGGCGGATCACGCCTTCGAGGTCCTTGATGCACCTCTGCGTGAAGCCCCAGATGTCGCGCGCCTCCTCGGGACGGTACGTCGCCACCACCTCGCAGCGGTAGCGTCCGTCGCGGAGAGGACGCGACCAGGCTACGATGACGGGCGCCTTGCCCTTTGCGGCGAAGAAGGCCGGTGCTACGGAGACGGGCATCGGGTGCCCGAAGAAGCGGACCCATACGCCACCGTCGGACGGACGCACGGCCTGATCGACGAGGAGTCCGAGCGACTTGCCGGCCTTGAGCCCCGCCATCAGCGCGCGGAACGCGCCGTCGGCATGGACAATCTCCTGGCCGATGGACGTCCTCGCCTTCATGAGAAGCCGCGTCATCGCCGGGCTTCCGATGTCCTTGGCGACGGACATCATCCTGTGCCCCTCAAGGAGCGCGAGCTGCGAAAGTATCTCCCAGCATCCGATGTGCCCCGACACCGTGACCGCCGGATTGTTCGCGGCGAGGAACTCGCGTCCCGCAGGGGCCATCTCGCCGGACGCCTTGACGCGCGCGAGCGCGTTGCGGCACGTCCAGAACGCGTGCCCGACGCTGCGCGCCATGTTGCGGTAGCTGCGGCGGATTATCCGCTCGCGGGCGGACGCGGAGAGAGCGCCCTTGCCGAAGATGGCGTCGAGGTTCTCCTCCGCGTGGCGGCGGCCCTTCGAGTCGAAGCGGTACATGACGGACGATATGAAGTCGCAGAGTCCGAGCATCGCGCGGCGCGGAAGGCTCGACAGGATTGCGAGCCCGAGTCCGATCCCCAGCCACTCGAACGGCCGGCGGAGCATCCTCTTGAACTTCTTGCCCGGTGTCGTCATGTCGTCCGTCCCCCTGTCATTCCCCGCCGCCGTTGTCGATCAGCATCGCGACCGCGCGCGCGACGCCCCTGTCGCCGATGTGCGGCGCGTACATCTCCGGCGTCTCCTCCTCGGCATATATGAAGAGGACCTTCCCCGGATACGTCGATGCCTCCAGGAGCCCCGCGTCGTAGGAGTCCGCACCCGCCGCGATCGCCGTGTAGGACGCCGTGTCGCCGAGAAGGATGGAGAGGTGCCCGGGCGCGGCGTTGTGGACCGAGTTGGAGAATCCGGCGGGGCTCATCTCGCCCTCGTCGTGCATCTGGCGCATGAGCTTGAGCGTGGTGCCGATCTCGCCCCAGCGCGAGGCGAACACGACAGGAAGCCCCCGCGCGTCCGCCCCGCCCAGCGCCGCGTGCGCGACGGAAAGCGCGGCGCGCTCGAGGGACGTCATGCGGCGGCGCTCCATCGCGGGGACGAAGGAGACGTCCGGCTTAGGAGACTCCTCCGTCGCCGTCCATTCCGCCTTTGACAGGATCCTCATGCGCGCGCCGGTCCGCTCAGTGTTCGTGTCCGCAGCAGCAACCGCCGTCGCCGTGATGGTGGTGGTGCCCGCCGCCGTGGTCGTGTCCGCACGAGCAATGGTGCTCCTCGGCCTGCTTGAACTCTATCGTCGCGGCGGCGCGGAGCTCGGCGACGTACTGGTCCATCGCGCGTCCGCGCGCCTCGTGGCGCAGGAGGTCCTTGATCTGGTCGTGGACATCGACGAGCGTCTGCGCGCCGCCGGCCTTCTCGTCCGCCTTGTAGATGATGTGGTAGCCGAACTGCGTCGTCACGATGTCCGACACCTCGCCCTTCTTCATCCCGAAAGCCGCCTTGTCGAACTCGGGGACCATCATGCCCGGACCGAACCAGCCGAGCGAGCCGCCCTCGCGCCCGGACGGGCAGTCCGAGTGCTTCTTCGCCTCCTCGGCGAAGTCGCCGCCCGCGACGACGCGCTCGCGGATCGCGCGGATCTTCTCGAACGCCGCGCTCTTCGCCTCGGGCAGGTCGCCCTCCTCGCTCTTCACGAGGATGTGCTGGCAGAGGACCTGCGGCTGGGCGACGTACTCGTCCTTGTGCGCCGCGTAGAACTCCTCGACCTCCTTCTCCGTCGGCTCATCGACGTGCGCGCACGCCTGGTTGACGAGCATGTTGACGCGGACGCCCTTCTCAAGCTCCTTGCGGAACGCCTCGTCCGTCATGCCCTGCGCGGCGAGCGCCTTGTCGTAGTTCTCCCTGCCGCCGACCTGCGCGACGACGCGCTCGACCTCCGCATCGACGTCCTTCGCCGTCACGGGCAGCTCAAGCTGCGACGCGCGGTCGAAGAGGAGCTTCGCGCCGATCGCCTGGTCGAGAGCCTTCTCCTGGAGCTTCGGGAGGTTCTTCCTGACCTCGTCAACCGTCATCCCGTGGCTCATGTAGAACCTGACAAGCCTGTCCAGCTCGAACTGGATCGCGTCCGTCGAGATTTCCGTTCCGTTTACGACTGCCGTTTTCATGATGTGCCGGTAAAACCTTGTTTTTCGTTGTTGCTTTCTTGGATTTCGACTATTATACCAAATTCCCCGCCGCTCACGGAAGCGTGGCCGAGGCGTAGCGGTCGTGGCCCGCGTAGTCCTTCTCGACGGCGACGTCGGCGAAGCCGTAGTCGGACATCATGCGGCGCAGCGCATCCCCCTGCCCTTCGCCGATCTCGAAGAACACCGCCCCGCCGGGCTTCAGCACGTTCAGCGCGTCCGCAAGGTAGCGGTCGTAGAAGGCGAGTCCGTCCGGTCCGCCGTCCAGCGCCAGGCGCGGTTCGAAGTCCCTTACGCGCGGATCGAGCGTGTCGCACACAGCGGACTCGATGTACGGCGGATTGGAGACGAGCGCGTCAACGACGCCCGGCTCGTCGAAGTCGTCGAGCCCGTCCATCGCGACGAAGCGGACGCGTCCTTCGAGTCCGCAAAGCCGCGCGTTCTCCCGCGCAAGCGAAAGCGCGTCCTCCGAGACGTCCGTCGCCAGGACCGAAACGTCCGCACCCGTCTCCTTCGCTATGCTGAGCGCGATCGCGCCGGTGCCGGTGCCGACGTCCAGGACGAGGCGCGGATCTCCGGTGCGCGTGCGCGCGAGCCACTTCAGGACGCGCGTCACCAGCTCCTCCGTCTCAGGACGCGGAATGAGCGCGCGGCGGTCGCACTTGAGCGTCAGCGTGCGGAAGTCCCACTCGCCGAGTACGTACTGGAGCGGCTCGCCCTTCACGAGGCGCGCCATCCCGCGGCGCATCGCCTCCATGTAGCGCTCGGACGCCTCGCGGGCGAGCGCGCCGCCGAGCGTGCCGCGTCCGCACCCGAGCAGCCGCGCCGCAAGAAGCTCCGCCGCGGTCTGCGGATCGGGGACGGACTTCGACGCGAGGTAGGCGGAAGTCTTGACGACGATTTCGCGCCAGGTCATCGGCGACGCGCGGCGCGGTCAGAACGGCATGTCGTCGATGTCGCCGCCGGCGTCCGGGAAATCGGGCTCGGCGGGCGCGGGGACGGGCTCGGTCGAGGAGCCGTCCGCGTTGAGGACCTCTATCTTGAGGCCGGTGAGATCTACGAAGTACTGGACGCCGCGCGGACCTTCCCAACGGCGGCCGTCGATGGCGAAGCGGATCTTGGCGCGCTGGCCCTTGGAGACGCCGTCGAGGAGCGAGCAGTTGTCCTTCTTGAAGGTGAACTTCACGGGATTGGGATACCTGCTGTTCGAATCCACGTCGTTGCCGACGATCACATCGCGCTTGGTGAATCCGTTGGAACCGAAGCTCTGCGTCTGGCCGACTTCCTCGACCACTCCCGTGTACTCGTATATCTGCGACATCTCTCGTTTTCTCCTTTTCCAATATTATACCAAAAAACGGACCCCGACGGCGCCGTCACAGGGCGGCGGCGAGGCGGGCGGCGAGGACCGGAAGGCCCGGATCGCGCGCGCCGCACGTGGCGAACGCCTCGTATCCGCCGCGGTGCCCGGACATCCATCCGTACGCCGCGTCGAGGTCGGCGACCGGCTCGGCTACGCCCGGCGCGAGCTTCGCGAGAAGCGCGTCCGAGTTGACGGAGCGGTCCGTCGTCCCTCCGGCGTCATAAACCGGTAGGAGAAGGAGCCTGTCGCAGGGACGCACCGTAGCGTTGAACATCTCCGCCAGCGCGTCCATCATCTTGCGCAGCGGGGCGTAGCCGTGCGGACGCCACACGACGCATATTCCGCGCGGATGAGCCTCGGCGAGCGTCGTCCACATCGCGCGCAGCTTCTCCGGGTTGTGGGCGTAGTCGTCGTAAACCGCGGGGACGGACCCCGCCGGCGTGTGCCGCTGGAGCCGGCGCTCGACGCCGCGGAAGGACATCAGCGCGGCGCGCGCCTTCGCCTCGTCGCAGCCGAACGCCTTCGCCATGGCGAGCGCGAGCGCCGCGTTCTGGCGGTTGTGGCGTCCGGGCAGGCTGCAATCGACGAGCCCGAAGTCCGTGCGTCGTCCGTCGATCACCGGACCCGGAGCGTCCTTCACGAACGCGTCGAACACCTCGTCCATCTCCTCCTTGGAGTAGTGGTCGGCGGACGCGTTTGTGACCACGGCGGCGTAGGGGCTGAACGCCACGAGCGACTTGTCGCTCTCGTCAACCTCCGCGACGGCGTACGCGCCGCGTCCGCACCTGACCGCCCCCTCCCAGCCGGGGACGTTCGCGCCGTTGACGCAGAACGGATCGAGTCCGCACTCCGCGAGCACGTGCCCCAGCATCGCCGTGACCGTGGATTTCCCGCAGGTGCCGACGACGGCGACGAGCCTGTACGGGGAGAGCGTGCGTGCGAGCGCCTTCGCGCGGTGCGCCACCGGGATGCCGAGCTCCTTCGCCTTCGCGAGTCCGGGGTTCGAGTCCTCTATCGCCGTCGAGACGACCACCTCGTCCGTCGCCGCGTCGATCCCGCTGCCGTCGTCCGGGAAGCAGCGCACGCCCAGCGACTCCAGGAAGCGGATGTTCGGCGTTCCGAGCGTGCGGTCCGCGCCGGTCACCTCGTCGCCGAGCCTGACCATCGCCGTCGCCAGCGCGCTCATGCCCACGCCGCCGATGCCTATGAGATGCCTTTTCATGTTCTTTCGCCTTTCCGGATGGTTGTTAAGGGGGAAGCCTCGCTACTTCATGGACGGGAGGACTATCCCCCGCAGTATGACCTTCTGGCAGAGGAGGAACACCGCCGCCGTCGGAATGGAGACGACGACGAAGCCCGCCATCACGCACCACGGCTGGTGCGCGAACGTCTGCGACATCTGGTACATCCACACCGCAAGCGTCCAGTGCGACTCCTTCTGGCAGACGAGGAACGCCCACTCCCACGACGAGTAGGCGTGGATGAAGCTGTTCAGCGCGTTCACCGCCAGTATCGGCGTCGTCATCGGCAGCGTTATGCGGCGGAAGACCGTCCACTCCCCCGCCCCGTCTATCGCCGCCGCCTCGTACAGCTCGCGCGGCAGCGCGTCGAAGAAGCCCTTCAGTATGAAGATGGACATTCCGCTCGCGACGCCCGGCAGCACCAGCGCGGCGAACGTGTTGAGGAGTCCGAGGTCGCGTATCAGCAGGAACCCCGGGATCGCCGTCACCGCCGCCGGAAAAGCCATCGTCGCAAGGAGGAAGAGGATTATCCTCTCCGTGCTCCTCAAGCGGAAGCGCGATAGCGCGTACGCCGCGAACGGGTTGACCGTGAGCGAGGCGAGGACCGATAGCACCACCAGGAGGATCGTGTTGGCGAAGGCGCGTCCGCGCAGGAAGAGGTAGTCCCCGACGAGCCGGTAGTTGGCGAGCGCGCCCTCCAGGAAGTCGCGCCACCCGTGCTCGACGAACTGGAGGGCCAGCGCCTCGCGGACCTGCCCCGCGTGCGGGGCGAGCGGATGCGGCATCGTGCGCGAGACGAAGTCCCCGCGCGCAAGCGCCCCGTCCAGGTACCAGAGCTTGAATGCGACGAAGTCGTCGTACTTCGGGTCGCCGACTGGCGCGCGCTCCGGCGCGACCTTGGACTCCGCCGAGAACGATACGTCGAAGAACGACTTGTGCGGAACAGGCCACGCGGCGTTCAGCGCGGCGAGCGTTCCGTACCGGCCCTTCACGAACCGCGCCACGTCGCGCGCGTCGTAGTCGCACGTCGTCGCGCGCGCGCCGGAGTCCGCCATCGCCTTCAGCGCGGC
>JAGCFB010000090.1 GCA_017650345.1 Kiritimatiellia bacterium
CATTTCACCATCCTGGCCGTGCGGCCCCGTCAGGGGGCCATTGTCGACATCGTCGCCGCCATGCGGGCCTTGCGTTCCCCTCCGGCGAAGTAGAACTCCTGCCCGGTGGCCTCCATCACGCTGCGCCACAGGTCGCTCTTGAGCGAGACCGTCTGGCGCTCGATGGTCGCGAGCTTGATCGGGACGAGGCAGTAGCTCTCGCCGAGGTTTCCGACGACGCAGTTGGTGCGCCCGGCCATGGCGGCGTGGACGGCGTTGCGCGCGAGCATGTAGCAGCGTATGGCGTCCGTGCCCTTCGCGGGGACGGAGCGGATCGTGTAGCTCGGGTCGAAGTACTTGACGGAGCTCGTGATCTTGCGGCTCTTCATGTGGCACTCGATGGCGCGCTTGAGGAACTCGCCGATGTCCTTCTTGAGGATGTTGCCGGAGGCGTCGCGCACGTCAGGGATGTCCTTGAAGAGCTCCTGGCCCGCGCCCTCGGCGACGACGATGACCGCGTGTGTCTTTCCGGCCGCGAAGCGGTTCTCAAGCGCCGTGAAGAGTCCGTTCGGACCGTCCAGCTTGAACGGGTCCTCGGGAACGAGGCAGAAGTTCACGACCGGGTTGGCGATGGACGCGTACGCCGCGATGAAGCCGGAGTCGCGTCCCATGAGCTTGACGAGTCCGATTCCGCCCGCCGTGCCCTTCGCCTCGACGTGCGCGTTGCGGATCACATCCGCGGCAGACGCGACGGCCGTCTCGAACCCGAAGGAGCGTCCGATGAAGTGGAGGTCGTTGTCGATAGTCTTGGGGATGCCGACGACGGAGATCTTGAGTCCGCGCTTCACGCACTCGTCGCCGATGTCGCGCGCGCAGCGGAGGGAGCCGTCGCCGCCGATGCAGAAGAGGACGTTGATGTTCATCCTGACGAGCGTATCGACTATGACGTCCGTCGGCTGCTGTCCGCGGCTGGAGCCGAGGATCGTTCCGCCGAGTTCGTGGATCGTATCGACCTTGTCCGGGTCGAGCATCACCGGCTGGTAGCCGAGGGCGGGGTTGAGCCCGGCGTAACCGTAGCGGATGCCGAAGATGGACTTCACGCCGTAGTCGAAGGACAGGATCTCGACGAGCCCCTTGATGACGTTGTTGAGTCCGGGGCAGAGTCCGCCGGCCGTGACGATGCCGACGCGCGTCCAGCTGGGGTCGTGGAATATCTTGGCGAGGGGGCCGGCGCGCTCGAAGGTCGGGTTGTGTCCGAGCTTCTCGGCCAGCTCCCTGAGGTAGAGCTCGTTCTCGGTGATGAGGATGCGCTCCCCGTCCGTGATGAACTCGTGGTGGCGCACGGGCGAGTCGATCTTGCATTCGCCGAGCGTCTCGACGCTGCATGAATACTGGGACTGGTTGGCGATGATCTTGTCTAGTGCGGACATCTCTTGGCTCCTCCTGCCTTGGGTTTTCGGAAGACACTAATATTGTACCATAAATCCAGGCATTGGCGCATGGGGAAAAGTCCGCTTTTCGCCGTTTACGCTTTTCTCCGTTTACACTTCCGGCCAATAAGTGGTATAATATGCGGCCTTGTGCACGTACTAGACATGATATTCCTCCTGCCGATCGCCGCGGTCGTCCCGGCGGCGGCGATCCATGCGACCGGCTACCTCGCAGGCGAGCCCCGCCGCGCGCTGCTGCGCTTCTGGGGATTCTTCCTAGCGACCGCCGCGTCGATGGCCTTCGTCGTCCTTTCGCCGGACCGCCTGTCCTTCCTCCTCGCGTGGGAGTTCATGGGGCTTTCGTCCGCCGGACTCGTCGCCTTCGAGCACGGCGAGCGGCACGTGCGCAAGGCGACCTGGACCTATCTCCTCGCCTGCCACGCCGGCGCGTGCGCGCTGATGCTCGCCGGACTCTTCATGGACAGCGCGGCGACCTTCCTGGCCGCGTTCTTCTGCGCCGTCGTCGGGTTCGGACTCAAGATCGGCTTCCCGCCCTTCCACGTCTGGCTCCCCGAGGCACATCCCGCCGCGCCCGCCCCCGCGAGCGCCGTCATGTCCGGCGCGATGATCCCGCTCGGCTTCTACGGACTCCTCCGCTTCTTCTGGCCCGCCTGCGCGGTCGTCCCCTACGCGTCCGCCGCCGGATGGACCCTCCTCGCGCTCGGCGCGTCCGGCGCGGTCCTCGGCATCCTCTTCGCCCTGCCGCAGGCGAACATCAAGCGCCTGCTGGCGTTCTCGTCCGTCGAGAACATGGGCATAGTCGGACTCGCCCTCGGACTCTCCGTCCTCGCCGGAGTGGAGGACCAGTCCGTCTCCCGCCTCGCGTGCGCGGGCGCGCTCGCGCACGTCCTCAACCACGCGCTCCTCAAGGGCGGACTCTTCCTCGGCGCGGGATCGGTCCTCAAGGCGACGGGCACGCTGGACGCGGACCGCCTCGGCGGACTCATGAAGCGCATGCCCTTCACGGGAACACTCTTCACCCTCAACGCCGCCGGGCTCGCGGGGCTCCCGCCGCTCAACGGCTTCCTCGGCGAGCTTCTCATCTACGCCGCCGCGTTCGACGCCGCGAAGTCCGCAAACCCCGCGCTCGCCGTCGCCGGCTTCATCGCCCTGGCCGCGCTCGCGCTGGCCGGCGGACTCGCCGCCGCCGCGTACTGCAAGGTCGTCGGCGCCGTCTTCCTCGGCGAGCCGCGCGGCGATGAGGCGTCCGCCGCCCGCGAGACGCCCGCGCGCATGTGGCTCGCGCAGCTCGCGCTCTTCGTCCTGTCCGTCGCCATGATCCCCGGAACCGTCATCCTCGCGTGCCGCATCACAAGCTGCGGATCGGATGCGCTTCTCCTGTCCGCAACGGGCGCCGGATGCGCCTTCGCGGCAACAGTCGCGATCCTCGTCGTCGTAAGGAGGTTCCTATGTCCGCGCGGCGGCGTCAAGCCGTCCGTCCCGACCTGGGACTGCGGATACGGCGAGCCGACGGCGCGCATGGCCTACACCGCGACGGCGTTCACGCAGCCGCTGGCGGACCTCTTCGCCGGGCTTCTCAAGCCGCGCCGCCACCTGGTCCCCTTCCGCGGCGACCCCGCCGCGCCGACGGACGCCGCGCTGGCGACGGAGACGGACGACCGCGCGCTCGCCGGATTCTGGCGTCCGCTCTTCTCCGCCGCGGCGCGCGCGCTCCAGCGCTCGCACGTCATCCAGAACGGCTCCCTCCACCTCTACATCCTGCTCGCGATCCTCGCCGTGGTCGCGCTCCTGGTCGCCGCTCTAGTGTCATGAAGCTCGTCCCCATATTCGCCGCCGCGCTTCTCGCGCCGCTTTTCGCCGGAATCGTCAACCAGACCAAGGCGTTCTTCGCCGGACGCCGCGGACCCGGGCTTTTCAGGCTGTACTTCGAGCTCGCGAAGCTTATGCGCAAGTCGTGTCCGCGCTCGGCGACCTCCACCTGGATATTCGACATAGCGCCAGCCGTCTCGCTCGCCGCGACGCTCGTGGCGACGGCGATGTTCCCGTGGGGACCCGGACCGGGCGCGTTCGCCCCCGCGTGCGCCGCCGTCTTCTTCTACCTCATGGCGACGGGACGCTTCTTCACCGTTCTGGGCGCGCTGGACACGGGAAGCGCGTTCGAGGGGATGGGCGCGAGCCGCGAGATGCAGTTCTCCGCCCTCGTCGAGCCTGCGCTCTTCGTCATCCTCGGATTCCTCGCCCTGCTCACCGGATCATCTTCGCTCGGCGGAATGCTCGGCGGATACGATCCTTCGGACTGGACGCACCACTCCGTGTCGCTGGTGCTGGCCGGGGTGGCGTTCTTCACGATCCTCCTCTGCGAATCGAGCCGCGTCCCGTTCGACGACCCGGAGACGCACCTTGAGCTGACGATGGTCCACGAGGCGATGGTCCTGGACAACGCCGGACCCGACCTCGCCTTCATCCTCTACGGCGCCGCCCTGCGCACGATGCTCCTCGCGGCGTTCCTTGTGGCGATGCTCCTCCCGGAGCTGGACGGAGGCGAATGGACGCGCACGGGCGCGATCTTCGGCGGAGTCGCCCTAGTCGCCCTAGCCGTGGGCGTGATCGAGTCCATCATGGCCCGCATGCGCTTCACCAAGACTCCGCAGGTCCTCATGGCGACGCTCATGACGTCCGTCCTCGCCACCCTCCTCTTCGCCCTCTTCCGCTGACCCCCTTCAGCGTCGGCGACCCGGCATGTTTTTGCCGGACATCGCCGTTTTCCTCTCTATTGTTGTTTTAGCCACAAAGGACACAAAGAGCACAAAGGGTTCATTGGCTTCTTTACAGATTTCTTTCGATCATGACCGTGCGCCCCTCCCAGATCGGCAATGTTTTTCCAACAACATTTCCGATTAGATGATAATATTACATCATATTCTTCGCCGGATACGGACGCCCCGGCACATGAAGCCGTTCCTTGTGAAGAAGCGTGTCGTCCGAGCGGCTTGAACCGTGAATCGTATTGATGGCGAAATACAGAAAGAACGGCTGGTCAGGCGTAGTTGCCACATGGTCGCTCGCAAGCTGCTTCACCTTGGCCGTGAAAAGGTCGGTGGAGTAGATGCCTTCCGCACCCTCCGTCGCGTCGGTGCGGTTTTCGGTAATGCCCATGTACGCGCCGCGAACATGTCCCCTGTAGTGGTAGTAGGTGTGCCCGGCGAGATGATCGAGGAATCCGTAGTAATAGTCGAAACCACGGTCGAGCGGATGCGACGTCACGCTCTCGCCGGATTCCCCGCCGCCGGCAATCCCCCACTTGCCGACCGCCCATGTCGCATAGCCGTGTTCGCGCATTACCGTGCCAAGCGTATTCGTCTCGGAGAAAGCGCGGTCGAAGCAATTGTCTCGAAGCGAACACTCGCCCTGCCTGAGCCCCGTAAGTATGGACGCGCGGCTCGGTGCGCAAACGGGCGCGGCGCAGTAATGGTCGGTCAGCGTCACGCCACTCGCGGCAAGACGGTCAAGGTTTGGCGTCTTTATGCGCGGCAAACCTTCGGCGCGGGCGTTCTGCCAATTGAAGCCGGTATCACCCCATCCGAGTTCGTCTGCGAGCATGAAGATGATGTTGGGCTTGCCTGGCCCTACCGCCCCCAGCGCCGAACACGTCAACGCGAGACATACGCCCAGCAAGTAAACCGTTCTTCTCAGACGTTTCATTTCGCCTCGCCTTGCTTCAGCCACGACTTCATTTCGCGCGGGAAGTTGGTTTCGAGGATGGTGAAGCCGCGCTCGACTAGCCAGCCCCAGCCGTCCTCCGGCGACCCCATGAGCGACGCGCGGTCATCATGCCCGGCGGTGTGGTTGTACCATGTCGCCGCAACGAATGCACGCGAGCCGCTCTCAAGAATCTTCGGCAGCAGCGCGAACGTGCGCGTGTCGTTCGAGGCGAAGCGGAACTGGAACGCGAACGGCTTGAAGTTGGCAAGCCACTCGTCGACATACGTGTCGAGGTTCGCGATCTTGTCCTCGACTACCGGACAGTAAACCACCTTTTCAAGGTCGTCGCCAAACACCGCCCTCGCCTTTTCGTATGGCCAATCGAGCACAAACACCGTCTCTTCCAGCGTCCCGCACTTCTTCGCGAGTTCGAGAATCTGCGGGACGAGCGCGCCGCCGTCCTGTCCGGCCTTGTCGAGATAAAGCCGCACCCTGCCCTTGGCGGAGAGCATGTATTCCTCAAGCGTCGGAATCTTCTCCGCCGTCGTCTGGCCGAGCGCGTCGCGCAGATTGAGCCGCTTTATCTCATCCAGCGTCATGTCGGCGATATACCCTTGGCCGTTCGTCATCCTCGCAACATGCGGATCATGCAGAATCACCAGCTGGCCATCCTTCGTGCGCCGCACGTCAGTCTCGACAATATCGACTCCGTAGCGTATGGCATTCTCAAGCGCGGCAAGCGAATTCTCCGGCGCAAGCTTCCAGTCCGCCCGATGGCTCGCCACCAGCACCTTATTCGCTGCCGGGCCAAGCGAGTGGCGACCGTTTCGTGTCAGATACAGTATGAGCTCAGCGCCGCAATCGGTCTGTATCAGCGTCGCGCCCTCACGGAGGCACCACCCCCAATTGGAGGCAGGGTCGAGCAAGGCGCGGCAATCGGAATGTGCCGCCGAGAGGTCATCCCACATCGCATTCAACCAAAGCCGAGGCGCATTCGGTGCCTTGTGCAGTTCGCCCAGCACAGGAGACACCCTGTCCGCATCGTCAAAGCAGATCTCGTAAACGGAAGCCTTGCGCGGTTCCTCTGCAAGCCATTTCGGGAAGATCTCGGCGGCGTGTGCATGGTGCGACCAGCAGAACTGCACGACCGGCATGAAGATGAGTTCCCCGCTTTCCGCAAGCGGCCAGTATTCTCCTAGAAGCGCTTTCGCCGCTTCCGGCGACTCGGTTGATTTTACGATCACCTCTTTTGTCGCGCCAGCCGCCGTCACAACAGCAAGAATCTCCTGCGGATGCTCCGTAAACCTGTCTATGTTTACGAGGATTCTGCCCTTCGTCAATTCGAGAGCGTCTTCAAGCGTAAGGATGCCTTCGTCTGTCGTCTTGCCGTCCTTCACGAACCGCAGCGATTGCAACTCTTCCAGCGTCATATCGGCGACCGCGCCATGTCCGTTGGTGACTCGATCTACATCCGCATCGTGCATCAGCACAAACCGCCCGTCCTTCGTTCTCCGCGCATCAATCTCGACAATGTCCGCGCCAAGCGCGATTGCCGAAAGGATGGCCGAGCGGCTGTTTTCCGGGAAGTTGCGCCAGTCGCCGCGATGCATCGCCACAAACACATACTCACGATCATCGGACAAAAACTTTGCCCGAAGCGCTTCCGTTCGCGTTGCGCCAAACGATGCGGCGGTGAGCGCCGCCACCATTGCAGCAATAATTATTCTCAGCTTCATTTCGCTTCTCCTTTCGCTTTTCCTCTGCACAAGAATAGCGCCGTCGAGCATGTTGCGCCAAGCGTGTCGCAGAGGATGTCCTTCTGCGCGTCCCACTCGTCGCCCTGCGAATTCATTTCGTCATTTCCTTACTTGACGCTTTGCTAGGTCCTGAATGCCATGGCGTCAAGCAGCGGCACTTCCTTGAAGTGTTTAGCGTTGCCGCTCAGAAGCGTATCGCCCGTGTCTAGCGCAGTGGCGAATATGAGTGCATCGCATACGCCAAGGTCGCTCTTGAGCGCGGCGTCCTCCATTATCGCCACAGCCCTTGACGAGATGTTTGCCGTCACTGGCAACACGGAGAATCCGAGTGTCGAGAGGAAGCGCTTCATGGAGAGCATTTCCTTTTTGTTGCGGACGCCTTGCAGCAACTCCATGTAAGTGACGGTAGAGATTGCCCGCTCTGCCGCCGCGTCTATCGCATCCAGTGCCTTCGCATTCCCGCGAAACGCCCAGATCATCACATCCGTGTCGAACATCATGCGAACCTCCGCTTGGCACGGAGCCCCCGCACATATTCCACAGGATTGGCAAGGTCGTCGCGGTCTGCCCACATTCCGGCGGCCGCGCAGTCGTGAGCCGATGGAGTCTGGGGGTTTGCTTCCTGCCAGGCGACGATGACCGCCCACGGACGGCCATGCGAAGTCACGGTAACGCGCTCCTTGCGCATTATCGCGTCCTGTATTTCCGGCATGCGGTTTCTGAAGTCAAGCATTGTGGCGTTCATGACCGATCTCCAATATGTTCATTTAAACTATGCACATTATAGCATGGTCGGCGACATGAACGCAAGGAGCCGCCACTTGGTTCCCTTGCTCAAAGCGTGTAAATGCCAAATCGCCGTCTTCGCATCTCATTTCACCGTTCCTTGCTTTTCACCCTTTACGCCCTGCTCACATAAAAAGCAAACATCATCATTTTTTCATGAGTTGTTTCCTTTCATTGTTTTAGCCACAAAGGACACAAAGAGCACAAAGGGTTCATTGGCGCCCCGCTCCCTTTCTTTGAGTCCTTTGTGTTCTTTGTGGCTTAGACGAAGCGGATGTTGCGGCGGTAGGAAAGGACGGGCGACGACGGGTCGGCTGCGGCTTCCGCCGTGCCGCAGGTCTCTATCACCAGGCGGCACTCGCGGACGCAAGGTTTCCGAGGCGGACGGCGTTGCCGGTGCGCGCGATGTACTCCGGAATCACGCCGCAGAGCGTGTTGAGGATGTTCTCGACCGCCTCGACGCGCAAGTTGAGTCCGGCCATGCGCAGCTCTTCTTCGATGACAAGCATCCGATCACTCCCTTACCATCACGCCATTGTCGTAAGGCGGTACGGTAAACGGGCAGGTCTTGAAGCCGGGCAGGGAGCATTCCGGACGCGCCTTGGGACAGCGCGGATGGAACGCGCAGCCTGTCGGCCAGTCCGTGGGCGGCGGAACCGTCCCCGGGATATCCCTGAGCGGCGCGTCCTTCGGCGCGTCCAGCGTCGGAACTGCCGCGAGGAGTCCCTGCGTGTAGGGATGACGCGGAGAGCGCAGGACGACAGGGACCGGCCCCGCCTCGACGATCTCGCCGGCGTACATCACGTTCACGAAGCTTGAATAGCGCGCGACGAGTCCGAGGTTGTGCGTAATGAGAAGCACGGCAGTCTTCCGCTCGTCCGCGACGCGCGCCATGAGGTCCAGCACCTCCTGCTGCGTCGTGACGTCCAGCGCCGTGGTCGGCTCGTCCGCGATCAGGAGGTCCGGCTTCGCCGCGAGCGCCATCGCCATCATGACGCGCTGCTGCTGTCCGCCGGACATCTCGCACGGATACTTCGCCGCGGCGGAGGCGGGGAGTCCGACGGACTCCAGCAGTCCGGCGACTATCTCCGAGCGGCGCGGACGGTCGGCGTGCGGGATGGCCTCCTCGATCTGGCGTCCGGCGCGCATCACCGGATTGAGGGACTGCATCGGATTCTGGAACACGTATGAGATGCGGGGCGAGCCGGAGATCTCGCCCTTGATCTCCGCGCGATCGACGAGTCCGCCGAGCGCCAGCGCGGTCAGGGACTTTCCGCACCCCGACTCGCCGACGAGCGCGACGCGTCCGTTCTCGGGTATGTCGAACGAGACGTCCCTGACGGGATTCGAGCGGCGTCCGCCACCGAGGTTGAACGAGACGGACAAGTGCCGGACGCTGAGGACATTTCCCATCGCATTCACTCCGACGACTTTCCGGTCCGCCCCTTCATGACGAGCTTGGCTGCGAGGAAGTACGCGGCCACGAGGAGGAGCGCGGCGCCGATGACGGTCGGGAGATGGTGCTTCGCCGTGTCCGCGCCCTTCGTCACGAGCTCAAGGTACGTCATGTCCGACGCCGAGCGTCCGAGCGCGTAGCCGACGGCGGCGAGAATGGCCGTCCATATCCCGGCGCCAAGTCCGGTGAACAGGGTGAAGGATCCGAGCGGCATCTTCGCGATCCCCGCCGGGATGGATATGAGCTGCCGGATGACCGGGACGAGGCGGCAGACGAACGTCGTCGCAGCGCCGTATCTGTTGAACACCTCGCAGGCCCTGTCGAGCGGCTCCTTCTTGACGAAGAAGTACTTTCCGTAGCGCTCAAGGAAAGGCTTGCCGAGCCATAGCGAAAGGTAGTAGTTCGCGTAGGCTCCTGCCAGCGAACCGAGGATGCCGACGGCGACGGACGCGGCGAGCGCCGCGCACGGGGGGAGTCCGAGTTCGCCGCGGGCGGCCAGGAATCCGGCGGGGATCATGACCACCTCGCTCGGGAACGGGATGAAGCTCGATTCGACCGCCATGAACGCGAACACGAGGACAAGACCCCAGGTGGGGGCGATGGCAGCGAATCCGTCCAGGTGCGCGGCAAGTGTCTCTAGCATGATGCCAACTCCGTAGTTGTTCGTCCGGATTTCCGCGCGTCGGCGGAACCGGGGCGGCCAACGCCGGCTCCCGACAGGATGCGGAGGGCGTTGGCGGTTGTGGACTCTACAAGCCGCTCGTACGGAACCTTGCGCAGATCGGCGAGGAAGCGGGCCGTATGGACGACATACGCCGGCTCGTTCGCGCCGCCGCGCATCGGCACCGGGGCGAGGAACGGGGAGTCCGTCTCCACGAGCAGCCGGTCGTCGGGGACGACCAGCGCGGATTCGCGGACGTTGTCCGCCGCGCGGAAGGTCACGATCCCCGAGATGGAAATGTAGAAGCCGAGGTCGAGGAGGTCGCGGCAGAAGCTGGGACTGCCGGTGAAGCAGTGGATTATCCCCTTCGACGGGATTTCTCGCAGGAGCCCCAGCGTGTCGCCGTCCGCGTCGCGCGTATGGATCAACACGGGAAGCGCCAGGTCGCGCGCGAGCTCCAGCTGGCGCGCCATCAGCTCCGTCTGCGCCTTGCGCGTCTCCGGAGAATAGTGGTAGTCGAGTCCGATCTCGCCGACGGCGTTCGCGTCCGTGAAGTCCAGCGGCGGAAGCTCACAGCGTCCGCACTGGTCGCGGTCCCAGCCCACGGCGGCGAACACCTCCGGCGTCCTTCCGGCGCCGTCGCGCGCGGCGTCGCGGGCGATGCGGACGCCGCGGTTCAGCGTTTCGCTTCCTCCGACGGCCATGACGCGCGTTACGCCCGCCGCGAAAGCGCGCTCGAGTGCCGCGCGAGTCTCGTCCGGCGTCCCCTCGAAATGGGCATGGGTGTCGAAGAGTCCGGCGCTCATGTGTTCTTCACGACGACGAAGTTGTTGCGGTTGTTCTGGCGGCTGTAGGAGAGGGAGTCGGACATCTTCTTGACCATCAGGATGCCGAGTCCGCCTATCGGACGCTTCTCCACGGCGAGCGACACGTCTGGATCGACGTGTCCGAGCGGATCGTACGCCGCGCCGTCGTCGATGAACGTCAGCTTCACGCCGTCCGGATTCCTCGTGACCTCGATGTCGAGGTCGAAGCCCGACGCGCCGGAATGCTTGACGATGTTGGAGCAAACCTCGTCGATGATGACGTGGAGCGCCGAGATCGTCTCCTTCGAAACCTTCGCCTGTCCGTCGCCTACAAACCGCCCGATCGCCTCGTCGAGCCAGTCGGAGGCGGACGCGATTCCGGCCTGCGTCGGCGGGAAGGAGCGCGAGGCCTTGCGCGGAGGCGCGACGTAGGTGACCGCAAGGACCGTTATGTCGTCCGCCTGCGGCACGCCCTCGGAGAACGCCGCGACGGCGGCGCGCACAATGTTGCAGACGTGGTGCGGCTCGGCGGACCCCACGGCCCTCAGCGTGTCCGCAAGCCGGTCCTCGCCGAAGAGCGCGTTCTTGGAGTCGAGAGCCTCCGTAACGCCGTCCGTATAGAGGAACAGCGACTCGCCCTGCGCGAGGCGGAAGGCGCGCGCCTTGTACTGCACTCCGTCGAGGAACGCCAGGACCGGGCCGGACAGGCCCTGCACGTACTCGGCGTTCGCGACGCGGCACGGCGGGTTGTGTCCGGCGTTCGCGTACACGACGATTCCGGTCTCGAGGTCGAGGACGCCCACCCAGGCCGTCAGGAACATGTTGGCGGGATTGTTGCGGCAGAGCTCGGCGTTCGCCTTGGTGAGGGCTACGGCGGGGTTGCGCACGGCGAGGAGCGTGTCCTTGATGAGCGTCTTCGCGGTCATCATGTAGAGCGCCGCGGAGATGCCCTTCCCGGAGACGTCCGCGACGAGGAACGCCAGGTGCGAGGAGTCGATGAGGAAGTAGTCGTAGAAGTCGCCGCCGACCTCGCGCGCGGCCTGCATGGCGGCGTCGAGGCGGAAGCACGGATTGTCCGGCAGCGGGGCCGGGAGGGCCGAGGTCTGGATCGTCTTGGCGATCTCCATCGTCTTCGCGCGACGCTTCTCGGCCGAGGCGTAGAACGCCTTGAGGCGGTCCGAGTCGCGGAGCATCTTGTCGAGGAGGCTGGAGAACGCGGCGAGGACGGCGAACAGGAGGACGGCGAAGACGGATATGAACTCCGTGCGCGTGTCGTAGAACTCGCGGTCCGGCAGCGCGGCGACGAAGAGATGTCCTCCGAACTTGAAGGCGCGGCAGTAGCAGGTCTCGCCGAAGAGCGTCTGGACGAACGTCTTGCCGTATGAGGTTCCGTCCGCGACGATCTCGTACGGACTCGCCGCCTCGACGTCGTATCCGGCCTCGGCGAGGGTCGTCGCCTCGTCGCGGTGGCGCGACGGGTTGGAGATGAACTTGCCGGTCTGGAGGTCCGAACAGAGGAAGAACCCGGTGCGTCCGAAGAGCCACTCGTCGAAGATGTAGCCGAGGATCGACGGAAGCATCTTGTAGAGGCGGCGCTCGTCGAGTCCGACCTGGACGAATCCGTCCCCGCCGGGAAACGCGGCGGCGAGGTACTTGGCGCGGAAGTTGGGGTTGCGCGCGTGGGGGCGGAACGGCTGCGAGACGGTCGCAGTCACGCCGTTCGTGAGCTGCATGAACTGGTCCATCACCGGATCGCCGGCCATTACGACTCCGAGGCATGATGGGTCGTTGGACGCTATGATGAGTCCGTCGCGGTTGACGACGTTGATTTCGTCGATGTCCAGCTCCTTTGCGCCGGCGGACATCCTCTCCATCGATAGCGGCTCGGCCGAGCCGACATGGCGCACGGCTATGCGGGCGACGTGCCCGAGCATGGTGTCGATCGCGCCGGCCACCGTGTCGTGGACGTCGATTACGCCGTAGTCGAGCTGCCACTCCGTCTTCTTCTCGGCCTGCTTCGTGCCGATCCCCCAGGTTACGCAAAGGAGGGCGGCGTAGAGGACGAAGGCGACCGTGTATATGAGCACGCGCCTCATGGCGTCAGACGATCGTGAAAACGCTGCTCAGCCCGGTGATGTCGAACACGTCCATGACGGTCGCGTTCGGCTTGGAGACGGACATCTTGCCGCCGCACAGCATCATCGCCTTCTGCGCCGTCATAAGGACGCGGAGCCCCGCCGACGAAATGTATTCGAGGTTCGCGAGGTCGAACACGACCTCGTTGATGCCGTCGAGCTTCATCTCCGCCTCGAGGTCCGGAGAGGTGTTCGTGTCCAGCCTTCCGCTCAGCGAAAGCGTCATCTTCCCGTCTTCTATCTTCTTTTCGATCTGCATTTCTGTATGTCCTCTGCTGAATCTACCCTATATTTTACCATAAATTGCGGCGGAGCGACGAAAAATCTGGCGGAGGATGAGATGGATCCGCAGGATTTTGTGGTATAATAGCGTAAGTATGAAAGACTTCTTCAAAGGGGTGCGGCGGCACATCGACAAGATGGACGCGGAGCGCCTGCGCGAACAGTACGCGCGCCTCTCGGACGAGGCGGTCTCGCTCGACACGCTCTTCAAGACGATAGCCCAGGGCATAATCGTACTCGACGAGCGCGGCGAGATCGTGAAGAGCAACCCGGCCGCCCGCGAGCTTCTCGGCATGCGCCCGGAGGACGCCCTTCCGTCGCTCTCAGTGCCGCTCGGCAAGGCGTCCAAGCGAGACTTGGACGTCTCGTATCCGCAGGCGCGGACGCTGGAGGTGCAAACCGTCCCGATGGATGCCGGAACGCTAGTCTATCTGCGGGACGTCACCGCCGAGCGCGAGCGGACCGAGGAGGAGCTGCGCGCGGGGGCGACTCAGGCCGTGCGCGACCTGGCCGCCGGTGTTGCGCACGAGATAGGCAATCCGCTGAACGCGCTTTCCCTCAACCTCCAGCTGCTGAACCGCACGCACGGACCCGACGACAGCATCGACGAGTGCCTCCGGCAGGTCGAGCGGCTCGCCGGGATAATACACGGATTCCTCCAGGCGCTGAGGCCGTCCAAGCCGAACCTTGTCCGCGGATCGGTGGCGGACCCGATAAAGGGCTGCCTGAAAACGATGAGTCCGCAGTTCGAGGAGCGCCGCATCACCGTGACGCTGGACATACAAAGCGCCATTCCGTCCGTGGCCATCGACACCGCGCAGATGGAGCAGGTCTTCTTCAACCTGCTTAAGAACGCGCTCGAGGCCGTCCCCGACGGCGGCGCGATCGACATCGACCTTTCGAGCGACGACAACGACGTCATAACGACGGTTAGGGACAACGGACTTGGCATGGAGCCGGAGCAGGTGGCGCACCTCTTCGAGCCGTACCGCACCACGAAGGAGCGCGGCACCGGGCTTGGGCTCATGGTGTCCGCCCGGATCGTGCGCGACCACGGCGGGACGATAGCGGTGGAATCCACGCCCGGGGAGGGAACGACGTTCACGATCCGCCTCCCCCGCATAGAGCGCCGCATCAGGGCGCTCAAGGGCTGAGCCGGTCCGTCAGCCGTTGTCCTTGAGGCGGGGGAGGAATCCGTCCATCGCCGCAAGGGAGACGAAGAAGAGCGTCAGCACGGCGGGGCTGCGCAGCGGGCAGTCGCCGAACCCGTGCACGAACGTCGCGAGCGCGGTCATGAGGATGCAGAAGACCGGCGCCGGGAGGACGAATATCGCGTGCGGCTTCGCGGGCTGCTCCTTCGGCGGCGTGAAGCGGACCGCCGTCAGAAGCGCCTTCCAGACGCGTCCGAGCGGCCACACCAGCATGACAACGAGCGCGACCAGGCAGCCGAAGCCGACGAGTCCGTGCTCAGCCAGGAACTGGAGGTAGTCGTTGTGGACGTTGATTCCGCCTACGGACTGCAGCTGGCGGATCTCGTCGTCCATCATCTTCGGGATGCAGAAGTGCTTGTAGCCCCAGCCGCCGCATCCGAAGAGGAAGTTGTCCTTCCACACCTCGACCGCGACGCGCGAGTGGTACTGTCCGCGCCCGGTGACGCGGTCCAGGACCTCCGCCGTGTTCAGGGTCTCGACCTCGCGCTGTATGTCGTCCGGCATGAAGGCTACGGTGCAGAGCGCTATCGCGATGAGGACGAGAAGGCTCGCGGCGCTCGCCTTGACGCGGTTCGCCTTGGGCATGCGCACGAAGGCGCTGACGAAGGTGTGGACGAAGAACAGGACCGCCATGAGCGAGACGAGGATGATCGCCGCGCGGGAGAGCGTGTTAAGAGCGGAGAAGAAGAAGATCACCGCCGGGACGAGCAGGTAGTGCTTGCGCCAGAAGGACTTGTCGGACGAGCCGCGCTGGGAGGACGGATCGCCGGAGCGGACCTCGGACCTTATGATCTCCAGCTTCCAGCGCCAGAGTCCGACGGCGAGGCCGAACAGCGTAGTGAAGTAGTCGCCGCCCATGTTCGGATAGCCGAACGTCGAGAAGAAGTAAACCGGCTGGACATCCGGGAAGTCCGCCCAAAGAGGAAACTTCGCGCCGGAGACCTGCTGTATCGCGCCGAGGACGGCGAGGGCGAGTCCGTTCCAGACGATGATCTCGATCAAGAGGCGCTTGCCGCGCTTGAGGAGCGAGTGTCGGACGGCGAGCGCGGCGGTGAGGGCCGGGACGAACCAGACGACGACCGTGAAGTGCTGCAGGCGGTTGACGCAGTACGGGATGAACGGGATCGGCGCGGACGGATCGACGCCGTTGATGTTTATCTCCGCGTAGTCGCATATGGGGCAGAGCCCCTTGTTGACAAACGGAATGAGCAAGAGCATGACGAATCCGAACGCAACCCATGTGAACGGATCGCTCTTCATCTCGAACCACACGCGCTTGCGGGCGTCGTAGGTGGTCTCCGAGCTGCGGCGCTGCGGGAAGCACAGCATGACCTCGAAGAGTATGGCCCAGAGCCATGGCATCACGGGCGTCAGGTATTCCGCCACCGTGCCGCCGAATATCCAGGCGAACGCGCAGGCGACGACCGCGACGGCCATCGTCACAATGTTATCGTACAAGAACTGCATGCTCTACGACCTTCCTTGCCGCATCCTCTTCGGACACGCGGCAGACCTGTTTTCCGTTTGCGAACAAAATGAAATCGCCGTTTCCTCCGCAGAGCGCGACGTCCGCGCCCTTCGCCTCTCCGGGGCCGTTGACGACGCAGCCCATCACCGCCACGTGCGGGAACGGACGCGGCGCGGCGCCGGACTTCGCCTGCTTCAGCCACTCGGCCTCCAGCGCCGACTCGACCTCGCCAGCCACCTTGAAGAGGTTGACCTTTGTGCGTCCGCACGTCGGGCACGACGTGATGGACGGACCCGCCGCCCTGAGCCCGAGCGAGCGCAGGATCTCCACGCCGACCCTCACCTCGCGCTCCGGACGGTCCGTGAGCGAGACGCGGATCGTGTCGCCGATCCCCTCTTCGAGGAGTATGCCGAGCGCGACGGAGCTGCGGACGGTCCCCGGGACGGGGGTGCCGGCCTCAGTGACGCCGACGTGGAGAGGACAGTCCGTACGCTCCGCCAGCATCCTGTACGTCGCAACGGTGTCGATGACGTTGGACGCCTTTGCGGATATGACGACGTCGCGGAATCCCTCGTCCTCAAGCAGCTTGAGGTGCATCATCGCGGACTCGCAGAGCCCCTCCGGCGTGCGCGGCAGCCCCTCCTGGAGGCTTCCGAGGTTGACTCCTATCCTGATCGGAACGCCCTTCGCCTTCGCCGCGCGCGCGACGGCCTGCACGCGGTCGCGCGAACCGATGTTGCCGGGATTGAGCCTCAGCGCGTCCGTCCCCGCCTCGATGGCGGCGAGCGCGCAGCGGTAGTCGAAGTGTATGTCGGCGACGAGCGGGATCGGCGAGCGGCGGCGGACCTCCCCGAGGACCTTTGCGGCCTCGACGTCCGGCACGGTCAGGCGGAAGATGTCGCACCCCTGCTCGGCGCAGCGGACGACCTGCGCGGACAACGCGTCCGCGTCGTGCGGATCGACGTTCGCCATCGACTGCACGCTTACGGGGGCGCCGCCTCCGACCGGCACGCTACCGACCTTCAGCGACCTTGTCTGTGTCCTGGTCCGCATCTTCCGTCTCCGGCGTTTCCTCATCCCCGGCGGCCTCCGCCTCCGGCCTCTCTTGCGCATCCGCCACCGCACGGTGTATCCTCCACGCCCTCGCGGAGTCGCGATAGACGAGGAACAGCATCAGCATGAGGAGAATGCACATGAACGCCATGGAGAGCGAGCCGACGATCTTCTCCGGCACGCGGCGGCGGAACACGAGCGCTATGAGCGCGAAGAGGATGAGCCCGCCGTCCAGCACGGGGATCGGAAGCAGGTTAAGGACGGCGAGGTTGACGTTGAGGAAGCGTAGGAATCCGACGCCGTTCCAGAAGTCCGCGCGCATGCTGTAGTATATCGCCTGGGCGATGTTGACGGGTCCGCCGAGCGCCTTGCCCGTCTCCTTCATCTCCTTGGGCGTGACGAGCCCCTTCAGGACGCGGAATATCGCGCCAGCGTCGTGCGTGAGCTGCCTCCAGGGGTTGCGTGATGGAAGCCACGTGCCGGGCTTGCCGTCGGTGTAGCGCACGCTCGCGGCCTTGATCAGGACGGCGCCGGTGACGGACTCCCGCTCCGGCTTGACGGTGAGCGTCAGCTCCTCCTCGCCGCGGACGATCCCGAACGGCGTCTCCTTGTCGCCCACGATCTGTATCTCGGTCTGCATCTCGCTCCACGTCGAGACGGGACGTCCGGCGACGGACACGATCCTGTCGCCAGACTGGATGCCGGCCTTCGCAGCAGGTCCGTCGGGGAGCACGGTCTCGATGATCGTCGGGACGGTTCCGAAGCGGACGCTGGGGATCAGCGACAGTCCGACGGCGAGGAAGACCGCTAGCACGACGTTCATGCCGGGTCCGGCCAGGGCGACGAGTATCTCCTTCCAAGCCGGGATTTCCGCCCGCTTCTTCCCCTTCTCCGATTCGCCGCCTTCGATGGCCTTGGTGCCTTCGGGGTCGAGGTCGGGAATCATCACATACCCGCCGAACGGAATGCAGCTGATCCTGTACTCGACGCCGCGCCACGTCCTCTTCCATATCGCGGGACCGAACCCGATGGAGAATCGCTCGACGCGAAGTCCGAGCTTCAGAGCGACGATGAAGTGTCCGAACTCGTGGATCGCTATGGCCAGCGAGAAAAACAGGATGCAGAGCGCTACGTATCCGACTGTTGCTAGGGTTTCTTCCATGTTCAGTTTGCCGTTCGGTAGATCAGCCGTTCAATGTCATTCGCTCTTGAGTTCCCGGTTCATCATTGCGGACACCGCCTGCTTCGCGTCGAAGTCCTCGTAGCAGAGGGCATAGACGAGGTCGCAGATCGGCATATCGACGCCAAGCTTGGCTGCGAGGTCGTGGACGACCTTCGAGTTCCACACGCCCTCGGCGACCATCTGCATCGAGCCGAGGATGTCCTTGATCCTCTCGCCCTTCCCGAGGCGTTCGCCGACGGAGTGGTTGCGCGAGTGGACGGACGTGCAGGTCACGATCAGGTCGCCGATTCCGGCGAGCCCGGACAGCGTCTCCGGTTTGCCGCCGTAGGCAAGGACGAATCGCTTCATCTCGGCGAGTCCGCGCGTTATCAGCGCCGCGCGCGTGTTGTCGCCGAAGCCCATGCCGTCCGAGCAGCCGACGGCGATCGCAATGACGTTCTTGACGGCGCCGCCTATCTCGACGCCTACGGGGTCGGTGGACGTATAGACGCGGAAGAGCGGACCCGACCAGACCTGCTGGACCTTCTTCGCCTTCTCCTCGTCCTCGCACGCGGCGACGATCGTCGTCGGGATGCCGCGGCTGACCTCCTCGGCGTGCGTGGGTCCGGCGAGGGCGACGACGCTGTCGAGTCCGAGTATCTCCTTCGCGAGCTCCGTCATGCGCTTGTTGGTACGCTCGCAGAGTCCCTTCGTGAGCGACACGACGAGCTTGTCGTTCGTGATGAGTCCCTTGAAGCCCTCCATGACGGAGGCGAAGAACTTGCTGGGCGGCGCGAGGACGACGATTTCAGCGTCCCTGACCGCCTCTTCGCGGTCCGCCGTGAGCTTCAGCGCGTCCGGGAGCGTCACGCCCTTGAGGAACCTGTCGTTCCGGCGGGTCCGTTTCTGCTCCTCGATGTAGTCCGGGAATGCGCCCCAGACCGTCACGTCGTGTCCGTACCCGCAGAGGAGCATGGCGTTCGCCGTGCCCCATCCGCCATCGCCTATAACCGCTATGCGCACTTCCCTGCCTCCGGTGTGGTGTTCAGTTTCCCAAAAGCCGTCAGATGGACTCCGCCTGGCCGGACGCGTCGCCGTCGCTGGACGCCTCGGGTCCGTTCTGCCCGATTCCGCCGCCGAGCGCACGGCAGAGTGTGATGAGGTCCTGCGTGATGTCGCCGCGCGAGATGACGAGCGACTCGGAGAGCGTGAGCAGGGAGCGCTGCGCGTCGATGACGGCGGTGAAGTCCCTGAGTCCGTTCTTGTAGAGGTCGTTGGCGATCGCGACCGCGTCCTGGGCTGCCTTGACCGCGCTCTTCAGGGCCTCGCAGCGGTGCTGCTCCTGCGTGTATGCGGCGTAGGCGTCGCGGACCTCGCTGTATGCGTTCTGTATGGCGAGCTCGTAGGAGAGGCACGCCTCGCGGGTGCGGCACTCCTCCGCCTTGACGGACGAGTATATCTTGCCGCCCTGGAAGATCGGCCAGTTGACGGACGGGCCGAGCGAACCATAGAGCGCGCCGCGCTCGAGGAGGTGCTTGCCCTTCGAGGATTCGAGTCCGAGCGTGCCGGTGATCGAGAGCTGCGGGAACCACTGGGCCTTGGCGACGCCGATCCTCGCGGTCTGCGCGGCGAGGTCTCGCTCGGCGGCGCGGACGTCGGGACGGCGGCGGATCAGGTTGACGGGCGTGCCGTCGAGGCGGGAGGGCTCGATGAGCCAGTCGCGGGCGGGGCACTCCGCAAGCTGCTCGTGGAGCGCGCCCGGCATGAGGCCCACAAGTATCGCGAGCGCGTTCTTGAGGGACTCCTCCTGGGCGAGGAGCTGCGGGATGGACGCGTGGGTCTGATCGACGGTGTACTTGGACTGGTTGACGGCGAGCTCGTCACCGATGCCGGAGTCGAAGCGGGACTTAAGGATGTCGTACGTCTCGGTCTGGAGAACGAGGTTGGTGCGCGCGACCTCGATGCGCTGCTGGGTCGTCCTTAGCGAGATGTACTGGCTTGCGACCTCGGCGGTGAGCGTGACCCAGGCGTCCTCAGTATCGTAGGCGGTTGACTGCGCGCTGGCCAGGTAGTACTCGAGCGAGCGCATGTTTCCGCCGAAGAGGTCGAGGTCCCACGACATGCCGAGCCCGAGCGAGTACGAGTCGCCGTGCCGCGACCGGCCGGCCCCACTAGACGTGTACTTGCCGTTCTCCGAGCGCGAGAACGCACCGTTGCCGGAGACGGACGGGAGGAACGGCGACACGGCGCCGGCGAGCTCCCAGTAGCTCGCAGCCAGGCGCTCGCGGGCCATGCGGTACGAGACGCTGTTAGTGACGGCCATCTCGACGAGTCCGGTGAGGACCGGGTCGTCGAACGACTCCCACCAGCAGTCCATATCCTCGGGCGTCATGACGGCGCGGACGTCCTCGTCCCCCTCGGCGGGCTTGAACTCGCCAATGTCGGTCCTGTTCGTCGTGGGAAGGCCCGCGTCGGGCATCGCGGTCTCCGGGATGTCGAACTCGGGGCTCTCGTAGTCGGGACCGACCTCCACTATGGTGCAGCCCGCGAGAAGCGCGAGCAGCGCCGAAGCGGACGCCAGTGTCGTTTTGCTCATCATGACAGTTTACCTTTCAGACCTATAATTATACCATTTTTTCGGCGAACTCGGAGCGCACGAAGTCCGCCAGCGCGTCCTGCCACTTCGGAGTGCGGTATCCAAGGAGGTTGAGGACGCTCTTCTTGAGCGCGGAGTTGCGCGGACGAGGCGCGGGGCGCGGGAACTCGGCGGTCGTGCACGGGACTATCTCGCGGACGAATCCGGGGACGAGCCGTTTTATCTCGCGGGCGAATTCGCACCAGGTGCACTGGTCCTCGCAGGTCGCGTGGACGATGCCGCTCACGGACGGCTTGGAAAGGATGAACTTCACGACGTCCGCCACCGCCTTCGTCGAGGTCGGGTTGCCGCGCTGGTCGTCCACCACCTTGAGCGGCTCGCCCTCCTGGGAGCCGAGCTTGACCATGGTGTGGACGAAGCTGGGGCCGCCCGGACCGTACAGCCACGCGATGCGGAGGATGACGGCGTCCGGGCAGATCATCTGCGCCATCTGCTCGCCGGCGAACTTGCTCATGCCGTAAACGGTGCGCGGACGGGGGATGTCCGTCTCGCTCCACGCCCACGGCTCGCGCGGCGGCTCGCCGGAGAAGACGTAGTCCGTCGAGATCGCGATGAGGCGAGCGCCCGCCGCGCGGCAGGCCGTCGCGACGTTGCGCGTCCCCTCCTCGTTGAGGCGGTAGGCGAGGTCGGACTTCGCCTCGCAGTCGTCAACCTTGGTCATCGCCGCGCAGTGGACGACGGCGTCGGGGGCGACGGACAGGACGCGCTCGGTGAACGCGTCCGCGTCCGTTATATCCCACTCGGGAAGGTCGGCGACCACAGTCTCGTGGCCGGCAAGCTCGCGGACGAGCGTCCGGCCGAGCATGCCCTTCCCGCCTGTGATGAGTATCTTCATCGCGCCGGTCACATGTCCTTGGTGAGCTCCCACGTCTTGACGAGCATGCGCGGGATGTGGAACGGACCCTTGAAGATGTTGCCCTTCGCCGGCTGGGCGACGGTTCCGTCGCGGTGCAGGTAGCCGTACCACTCTGGGAACTTCCTGTCCTTGAGGTGCTTCCACGCCCATTCGCAGGAGAGCTTGTGCCACTTGGCGTACTTCTTGTCGCCGGTGAGCTTGTACGCGTACGCCGTCGCGATGATCGTCTCGCACTGCGGCCACCAGAACTTCATGTCCTGCTCGTAGCACTGCGGCGGGAGGTTGCGGCAGTCCTTGAACGAGATGATGCCGCCGTACTTCTTGTCCCAGCCCCAGTCCCAGGACCAGTCGAGTATCTTGAGCGCGATCTCCTTGAGCGCGTCGTCATTGCGGGCGACGGCGACGTCGAGGAGGAACCAGCTCGTCTCGATGCAGTGTCCGGGGTTGATGACGCGCCCGGCCAGCGTGTCGATGAACTCGCCGTCGGGTCCGACGGTCTCCAGGAGGGCCTTGAACTCCGGGTGGATGAAGTACTTGACGAGCTTCTCGATGGATTCCGTGATCTGCGCGTCGAGGACGGGGTCGTCGGAGACCTGCTTGAGGACGTTCGCGACGTTGATGAGGATCATCGTGAGCGAGTGGCCCTGCGCCTGCACGACGGGCTCGCACTTGGACGGCATCCACTTCTTCGGGTTCGCGACGAACTTGCGGATGCGCTTGAAGAGCTCGACGGACTTCTTCGCCCAGGCCTTGTCGCCGCTCGCGAGGGAGTACTCGGCGTAGGCGATCGCGGCGAAGCACTCGGAGAAGACGTAGCGGCGCTTCCTGAGCCCGACGCCGTCCTCCGTCACCTCGAAGTATGCGCGCCCGTCCTTGTCGAAGCAGTGCCTCTCCAGGAACTCGCAGCAGCTCTTCGATGCCTCGAGCCACGACGCGTCCTTCTTTACGTGGTTGTAGGCGTAGGCTGCCATCCAGCCGAAGCGCCCCTGGAACCAGACGCTCTTCGTGGTGTCCATCAGGGAGCCGTCGCGGTCGAGGCACGTATAGACGCCGCCGTGCTTGCGGTCGAAACCGTTCTTCATCCAGAACGGCATGATGTTCTTGACGAGCTCTTCCTTGTACGCCTTGTTCCACTTCTGCCAGTATGCGGTCTTCATGGAGGTTTCCTTTCTTGCTTTTGCGGTTTTCGCCGTAGCGACCGCGGCGGATGCGCCGCTGGCCGCGCCCTGTCGGAGCGCGGCCGGCACGGCATCCGCCGCAGCATGCATCACTTGACGCCGATCTTCTTGATCCGCTTCATGATGTCCGCCTTGCCCTCGGCGGAGATCGTCTTGTTGGGGAGCCTCACGTCGCCGAGATCGACGCCCCACATTCCGCACATCACCTTGCCGCCGGCGACGCCGCCGTACTGCACGAGGATGTCAACGATGTCGCAGACCTTCTTCATGCCGGCCTCGGACTTCTTGAGGTCGCCCTTCTTGACCGCGTCCCAGATCTTGTAGTAGATGCCGGCCGCGTAGTTGTAGGTCGAGCCGATCGCGGACTGCGCGCCGAGCGCGACGGCGCCGGCGAACCACTCGTCGATGCCCCACGTGATGTCGTACTTGCCGCCGCAGGCGCGGAGGCAGCGCTGGAACATGTAGAGGTCCGGATAGTTGAACTTGATGCCCGCGAGGTTCTTGATCTTGCCGTCCGCCTTCTCGAGGAACGTCTGCATGTCGAACGTCACGCCGCTCATCGAGGTGTGGTAGTAGTAGAACGGGAGCTTCTCGGACGTCTTGAGCGCCTCCTGGAGATACGCGATGAGCATATCGACGGAGCCGGGCTTGAAGAAGTTCGGGGGGACGATCGACGTCGCGTCCATGCCGCACTTGACGGCGTACGCGCCGAGCTCCTGCACGTCGGGAAGCGCAAGCGCGCCGATGTGCGCGATGAGGAAGAGCTTCCCCTTCGCGGCCTTGACCCACTCGTCGAAGACGGCCTTGCGCTCGTCGAGCGAGCAGCAGATGCCCTCGCCGGTTGTGCCGGAGACATAGACGCCGGTGACTTTCTGCTTGATCAGCATCTTCGCCTGGTCTTTGATGACGGCGAGGTTGACGCTGCCGTCAGGGTTGAACCCGGTGTGGGCGGCCGCGATGAGGCCTTTCAGTTTCTTTATCTTCATTTGGGGGTGTCCCTTTCTTGTTTTCGGTACCTAGATTATATCAAAATTAAAAGGATCGCGCCACTTCCCGAGGCGCGGAATTCAAGGCCTCCGCCAGTAGGAGAGGTACTCGATGTTGCCCATCTCGCGCCCGCGCACGGGCGACTCGGCGAGTCCCAGCAGCTCCAGGCCCAGCTCCGAGCGCGCGAAATCCACTATGCCGTCGCGCGCCGCGACGCGCAGCGCGTCGTCGCGGACGAGTCCGCCCGGCGCGCCTCCGCGCCCGACCTCGAACTGCGGCTTTATCAGCGCGACGATCTCGCCGCCCGGCGCGAGGACGTCGCGGATCGGCGGGAGGATGAGCCTGAGCGATATGAACGAGACGTCCGTCACCGCAAGCGACGGGACGCGCGGAAGGTCCTCCGGCTTCATGTAGCGCGCGTTGTAGTTCTCCTTCACCCACACGCGCGGATCCGTGCGCAGCTTGTACGCAAGCTGGTTCGTGCCGACATCGACGGCCATCACCGTCGCCGCGCCGTGCTGGAGGAGGCAGTCCGTGAATCCGCCCGTGGACGACCCGACGTCGATGCAGTCCCGCCCCTCGGCGCTCAGGCCCGGGAACGCGGCGAACGCGCCCTCGAGCTTCTCGCCTCCGCGCGACACGAAGCGCTGCGGCGCCTCGACCTCTATCTCGGACGCGTCGTCAATCTGGCGCGACGCCTTGGTCTCGACCTGCCCGGCGACTCGGACCTTCCCGGCGAGGACGAGCGCCTGCGCGCGCGTGCGCGTCTCCGCAAGCCCGCGCGAGACCAGCGCGACGTCCAGCCGCGCCTTCATTGCACCAGGCCTCCGCCGATCACCTCCACCTTGCGGACCTCCGAGCGCCTGAACGTGCGCACGACGCCGGGGGAAGTCTCGATCGTGATGGAGTCCGGCAGGTCCTTCACTAGCTCGCCGGTGTAGGAGTCCGACGGTGTCTCGACGCGGACGTTCGGACTGAACACGCGGCGAAGGCGGACCTCCACGGACGTTCCCCTGTTCGGCTCGATCGTGAACTTCCGCTCCGACTCCGCGTAGCCGTGGCAGCGCACGAGAAGCGAATGCTCTCCCGCGACGAGTCCGCCGATCATCAGCCTGTCGCTCTTCGACGCGTCGTCGGCCGTGGCCGTGGTCGTCCCGCGAAGGCGTCCGTCTATGAGCACGCTCGCCCCGACCGGTGACGTGCGCACCTCAAGGCGTCCGAGGTTGCTCGCAAGCCGCATCTCCTCGTTCACCTTCTCGCCGCGCACGACCGTAACGGTCTTCTCGACGTCCGTGTACCCGTCAAGCTGCGCAAGGACGACATGCCTTCCGGGCTTCACGCCGTCAAGGAACACCGGCGCCTTCCCGCACGCCACGCCATCGACGTAGATGCGCGCGCCGAGCGGAACGGAAGTGATGTTAATCTCCCCAGGAATCTCCTCCATCGCGACGTCGAGAGTCAGGCTGTCGCCGGGGCTCACGTTTAGCTCGCGCGTCACATCGCGGTATCCGGGATGGCTCAGGCGGACCCTCATCCTGCCGCGCGAAACCCCGCCCATGACGAGCGGCGTGACGCCGCGCTCGATTCCGTCAACCACGACCCTAGCGCCCGCGGGGTCGGAAGATATGGAGACCTCGCCGGAGTCGAGGATCAGCCTCTCGATCTTGACGAGCGGACGCCGCCCGTCGAACCTGACCTCGGCCGTGCGCGTCTGGTAGCCAGTCTTGCGAAGCTCCATCCTGTGCTTCCTGCCGACGTCGAGCGACGTCACCAGCCGAGGCGTCTCGCCGACGGCGAGCCCGTCTATAGCGAGCGAGCATCCCTCCGGCTCCGTGATGACGAGGAGGAGTCCCTTCTCGGACTTCATTTCCACCTCGCAGTTCGCGTATCCGCCCGCACCGACCTCGAAGAAGGCGTCCTCGCTGCAGTACCCCGCAAGATCGAAGCGCACGTGGTGGAGTCCCGGCGCGACGTCGAAGAGCGACATCGGCGCCTTCCCGCGCTGGGTTCCGTCGAGCGTGACGACGGCGCCCTCCGGCGACGATGAGAAATCCACGCGCTGGGCCTTCGTGACGTCCGCGGCCGACGAACCTGCCGCGATCGCCGCTGCAAGCGCGGCGGCAAGGAAACGGATTCTCATCGGCTGCCTCCCTTCTCTTCGCTCTCGGACCTCGTCTCGACGTCAACAAGATTCTCGCTGGCCGCCACGTTGCGCGGATCGCGCCTGTCCGGCACGAGGGCGCAGAGTATCCTCAGCTCCCTGCGGGCCTCGTCCCAGTTGCCGAGCCCCATCGCCTTGTCCGCGAGGATCCTGTGATCCTGGAACACCTCGTCCAGCGCGACGGCCGCCGACTTGAGGTTCGTCTTTATGACGTCGAAGCTTGCCGGCTTCGGGTTTACCGTCTCGAGATAGAACAGCGCCTCCTTGTACGCGTCGATCGCCGCGCTGAGGTTGCCGTACTCGACGTCCTTCTCGCTGAACTTGAGGTCGCCGAGCTTCGCGCTCTGCGCGCTCAGCTCGAGGAGCCTGTCAACAGAATACTCGACGGCCCAGATTCCGAGTTCGTTCTTCGAGAACGCCTCCAGCGCCTCGCGGATCTTGGAGAACTGCACGGGCTCGACGGTGTTCTCGACGACGACCTCCTTCACCCGGCTGCCGTCCGTCCTCCTGCGCACGGCGCGCATGCGCCAGAGGCGGAGCGCGTTGCCGCCGTCCGCCGGCGAACCGGCGTAGCTGTCGTCGAGGCCTTCCCATCCGCATTCGTCCAGCGTCCTCATGACGCGCGCGACGGCGTCAGGGTCGAGCTTCGCGGACTTGTCGATGTGCCTGTCCGCGACGGGGACGTCGTCGCAAACGACGTGGAGCATTCCGCTAGCGCCGTCTATCGTCATGTCGTAGCGGAAGAGCCGCGACGCCGTGGCGTCCACCTTCTCGTACTCGAATGACACGAGCTCGTCCACGGTCTCCGCCGCGGCTTCGCCCTCGCCGGACGTCCCGAGCTCGCCGGGGACGGGCGCGAAGAAGAGGACGGCGACGGCTGCGATCGCGATCGCCGCGACCGCGACGAGCAGGATGGCGTGCGCGGGCTTGCGCGGAGCGGCTGGCTTCGCCGCAGGGGCGGCTCCGGACTTGGACGCGCCGAGTCCGAGATCCACGGCGGACGCCCCGCGCGCCGGCGAAGGCTGCGCGGCGGCTCCCATGACGCGCAGACGGACGTCGCCGGCCTCAACAACGTCGCCCGGCTTCAGGACGCGGCGGTCGCATCCAAGCTGCTCGCCGTTTACGAACGTCCCGTTCGCACTGGCGAGGTCGATGACCGCGACGCCGGACTCTCCGTCGCGCTCGAAGATGCAGTGCGTGCGCGACAGGCCAAGGTCGTCCTCGTGGATGTCGTTCGCCGAGGAGCGTCCGAGCCTGATGCCCTTTTCGCCGACGGCGAACCTCTTGCCGGCGTTGGCGCCGGTCAGGACCATCAGCTCTGGTTGTTCGGCCATCGTTTGTCCTTTCCGCTACAGCATGCCCTTCAGCGCCTGCGCAAGCACGGGCCCGAGGAGGATTATGAAAACGGCGGGGAATATGCAGAGCATGAGCGGTCCGAGCATCTTGGTGGGTGCCTCGTGGGCGAGCTTCTCGGCGCGGTCGAAACGGCGCGCGCGAAGCTGCTCGGACTGTATCCGCAGGATCGAACCGATCGAAACGCCCAGCTCGTCCGCCTGTATGAGCGCGTTCGCGACGCTCTTGAGGTCGGGCTGTCCGCATCTCGCGGACATCGCCTTCAGCGCGTCCCGGCGGGACGATCCGACCTGTATCTCCTTCGTCATGCGGAGGAGCTCCTCGTTCAGCGGATCCATCTTCCGGGACGTGCAGTTGCGCTGGAGCGCGCTTATGAAGTCCATGCCCGCCTCGACGGACAGCGTGAGCAGGTCCATGACGTAGGGAAGCAACTTCATTATGGACGCATGGCGGCGCTTGACGGCGTCCTTCAGCCAGAACGACGGCTGGAGCGCGAAAAGCGCAACGCCCAGCAAGCAGAGCGGAAGGCACGCCGCGTCAAAAGGCGAATCCGGCATGAGCGCACCGAGTCCGGCGATGGCGATGCACCATACGCCGCCCGCGACAACCGGCATGAGCAGCCTGAGCTCCGTGAACTCCCGCCCCGACAACAGGCCCTCGAAGCCCGCAGAGACGAGCGTCGCGTCCGCCTTCGCGATCTGGTCGGCGAAGTACGGACGCGCCACGATGCGGTCGAGGTTGGAGACGAACGGGAGAAGCATCTTGAACACCAGCGGAAGCGACCGTTCCTGCCTCCGCCCGTCCGCCAGGGTGACGTACGTCACTTCGCCGGCGACGGACGCCGCGTACCACGCGAAGCCGGCCGCGAAGGCCGTCCATGCGGCGACAAGCGCCATCTCCATTCCCGTCACCCCGGACCTCCTTCCGTCATCGTCAGGTCACCGGCGTGCCGCCGCCGGCGGACGAAAGCGGAGAGAGCACCCCGCCGCATGCGCCGGGCTCGCCAGCGAAAAGCACCATTCCCTCGGAGACGCCGACGGACATCTTCCTCGGCGCCAGGTTCGCCACGAACACGACCTCCTTGCCGACGAGCTCCGCCGGATCGGGGTGCGCGCCGCGGATTCCGGAGAAGATCGTCCGCCTGCCGAGCGGACCCGCGTCGATCTCGAGCTTGAGGAGCTTCGAGCTCTTCGGCACGATCTCGCAGCTCGCAACGACGCCGACCCTGAGGTCGATCTTCTCGAAGTCGGGGAAGGCGATTTCGGATTTCAAGGGCGGCACGTCCTTGGGCTGGGGTTCGGATGCGCCAGAGCCCCCGTCCGTCGCGCCTTTTCCCTTGTTCTTGCTCGCGCGGCTCTCGTGCGCGACCTCGCCGGAGTCTGCGGGCTTCACCGTCGCGGCGGCGATCATCGCATCGACCTGCTTCGACTCGATGCGGCTGGCGAGGTACTCGTATGGTCCGAGCGCGCAGTTCTCGCGCGCGGCGTTGACGCTCTCCCACGTCCATTCCGTCTCGCCGAACAGCTTCATCGCCTTGTCCGCGTAGTCCGGAAGGATCGGCTTCAGGTATATCGCGATGATGCGGAACGCGTTGAGCGCGGCGGTTAGGGTCGTGCGCGTCTCCTCGAGGTCGGTCTTGACCGTCCTCCACGGCGAGCGGCTGTCGAAGTACTCGTTCGCCGCGTCGGCGAGTTTGCATATCTCGACGACGACCTGGTTGAAGCGGCGGTCCTCGTAGAACCTGGCGATCGTCTCGGACGCCTCGCGGCACCTTGCGACGAGCGCCGCACCCTCCGCGTCCAGCGAGCCGAGGCGTCCGTCCAGCTTCTTCTGGAGCATCTGCCCGCCGCGCGAGGCGATGTTGGTGATCTTGCCGACGAGGTCGGAGTTGACGCGCTGCACGAAGTCCGTGAGGTTGAGGTCCATGTCATCGACCGTCCCGCCGAGCTTCGCCGCGTAGTAGTAGCGCAGGGCGTCCGCCGGAAGGTGGTCGAGGTACGTGCGCGCGTTGACGAACGTGCCCTTGGACTTGGACATCTTCTCGCCGTTGACGGTGAGGAAGCCGTGGACGAACACCTTGTCCGGCCCCTTGAACCCCGCCGCGCGGAGCATCCCCGGCCAGAAGAGGCAGTGGAAGCGGATGATGTCCTTGCCTATGAAGTGGTACAGCTCCGCCTCGGGGTCGTTCCACATGTCGAGGCGCCCGAGGTTCTCGAGCGAGGCGATGTACCCGATCGGGGCATCGACCCAAACGTAGAAGTACTTGTCCTTGTGCCCGGGGATCTCGAAGCCGAAGTACGGCGCGTCGCGCGAGATGCACCATGAGCGGAGCGGCTCCTTGAACCACTCGAGGAGCTTGTTCGAGACGTCGCTCGTCGTGTGGCCAGGAATCCACTTCTCAAGATAGTCGTGCTGGGGCTCGAGCTCGAAGTAGAGGTGCTCGGAGTCCCTTACGACCGGCGTCGCGCCGCACGTCGTGCACCTGGGCGAGCCCAGCTCCTCCGCGCCGTAGGTGGAGCCGCACCTGTCGCAGCTGTCGCCGTACTGGTTGTCCGCGCCGCACTTGGGGCAGACGCCCTTCACGTAGCGGTCGGGGAGGAACATGCGGCAATGCTCGCAGTAGAGCTGCGGGGTCGTCTTCGCGGTGATCGCGCCGGACGCCTCCATCGCGGCGAAGAAGCGCTCGGACAGGGCCTTGTTCTCCGGGGAGTTCGTCGTGTAGTAGTTGTCGAACTTCACCTGGAAGTCCGTGAAGTCCTTCAGGTGTACGGCGTGGCTGCGCGCGATGAGCTCCTCCGGCGTGATGCCCTCCTGGCGCGCGCGGATCATGATGGGGGTCCCGTGCGTGTCGTCCGCGCAAACATAGACGCAGTCGTTGCCGCGCAGCTTCTGGTAGCGGACCCAGAAATCGGTCTGGACGTACTCAACAAGATGCCCGAGGTGGATGTCGCCGTTCGCATACGGCAACGCGCTCGTCACAACTATCTTTCTCTTCTTTTCGGCCATTGGTGTCGTTCTCCTCTGCTATTTGGATATTATATCAAATTTGCGCCATTCTTAGCCAACGGACGGGCCTGCATCGCAAAGCGCAGGATGTCCGCCGCGACGAGCGGATTCCGGAACGTGAAGGCGACGCGCACGGGCTTCCCGCAGCGGGCGGCGTCGAAGACGAGTCCGCCAGGCGACTCCGAGAACGAACGCAGCTCGGCGAACGGAATCTCCCACGAACAGCCCTTGGCCGCAAAGACGATCTTCCTGTCCGTAACGTAGCAGTGCGTGCGCTGGATGCGTCCGCACGCGGGGTCGAACCTGGGGAACGCCACGTCGCTCGCGCCACCGCCGCGGACCGCGACGTCGAAGTCGGCGTCCATCGGGACGTACAGCGTCCCCTTCTCGTGCAGGTATGCGCGCTCGTCGTCGGCAAGCCGAAGGATCGACTTCTTTACAGGTATGGACGCCGGGGACGCCCCGGCGAGCTCCGCGAGCCAGGCGGCGTGGCGGACCTTGTTCTGGCGCTTGCGACGGGATATCCTGTACCTGACCACCATCGACGGGATGAAGAAGACGAAGACGGCGAAGAGCAGCGCCATCACGCCAAGCGCGCGCATGAACCACGGCTTGCCGAGATTGCCAAGGTCCTGGTATATGAACCAGAACATTCCGCCGAGGAACACGAATGCTATCAGTTTTCTTAGTGCGTAGATCACAGTTCGGAAATTATACCATAATCTCAAAAGGCGATGAACACGCAAACCTTGCGGGACGCCTCGAGCCGGACGACGACGGACGACGCGCGGTTCAGCGTGGCGCAGTACAGGTTGTCGAAGCGGACGCCGTCGAGCGGCCAGACGAGGCCCTTCGACGTCATGCGCGTATCGCGATCCGGCGCGAAGACCGACACCGCCGCGCCTTTCCGCACGCGAAGCGACGCGCGGCCTTCGACCGGGACGAACCGTCCGTGGTCGGTGACGATTTCGAGTCCGAGGTCCAGCGCGCGGAACACGTTGCCGATCGTGTGGTCCTCGCGGCGACCCGTCGCGCCGAGCAACACGGGCTTCCTCCAGCCGCGTTCCGCGCAGTAGCGCGCCGCCTTTGCGAGGTCGTTCGTGTCCTGCTCCGCGACCTTCACGACGTTCGCGAAGCGTCCGCGCAGCGAATCGCAGTCCCCTACGACGGCGTCCGGCTCCCTTCGCAGGTTGCGCCTCAGTGCGTCCGCCGCGCCGTCGCAGCAGACGATGCGTACGGCGGACTCCAGGATCCGCCGCGCTTCGCCGCCGCGCCTGGGGAAGTCACCGGCCGCAAGTATTACGGTCGCTCCTCCTGCTGACATGTCAGACGCCCCCTTCCGATGCGCCGTGGTTCTGCGGCGGAGTGTGGACGACGCCCGTGTCGAGTATCCAGAGCGAGTGGCGGAGGATGTTCCTGAGAAAGGCCGCGTCGGACGGTGAAGGCGAACGCGCCAGTCCGCGGCTTGCCCAGTATATCGCGGACGCCTGCGGGCTCGTCCAGTCCGAGATCCCGAAAAGCTTCGCAAGCTCCTCCATCCCGGCTGGATCCATGGCGATTTCTCCCCATGCGCCGCGCGATGCGACGTCCGCGACGATCTCTCGCCATTTCTCGCGGTATATCGGAGCCGCCTCGTCGATGTCCGCGCCGATCTTCACCTCGAACATCCACGCAAGCTCGCGATGTAGCTCCGCGGAGTCCGGGTTAAGGCGGAGCCCCTCGTCCCTAAGGAGCCGAAGTCCCGCATGGACCCAGCGCCAGCGGTCCTCGAGCGTGGGCATCATGACGGAGATGTTGTACGCAAGGTTCCATGCGGCGTAGCTCCAGACCTCCGGCGTGTGAGGCTCGAGGAGCGAGAGCGTCTTGGCGAGCTGCGCGAGCTCGACGTAGCGGCCCTCCTCCTGGAGCGCCTCGGCGCGGAACCAGACGGCCTCGGCAGCTAGCGAGCGGAATCCTCCCAGCGCGGCCATGACGCCCTCGGCGGCGAGCGGGGACGAGACGGGACGCCGCAGGGCGAGAAGCGTCTGCCCGGCGGCGCCGAGGAGCAGGAGAGCGGCTATTATGGCGATCTTCTTCACGTCTTCAAACGAAAGGCGCGTGTGGACACCTTGCTGGCCACACGCGCCCTCCGTAGTGTCCGCAGGTTCAGCGGCAGAGCGTGTAGAGAACGCCGGCGACGACTGCGGAGCCGATGACGCCCGAGACGTTCGGCCCCATCGCCTGCATGAGGATGAAGTTCGTCGGATCGTTCTGGAGCGCGACCTTGTTGGAGACGCGAGCCGCCATCGGAA
>JAGCFB010000015.1 GCA_017650345.1 Kiritimatiellia bacterium
CCGCCGCGTTGCCGAGGATCCGCGACTTCCGCGGCGTCTCCAACCGCGGCTTCGACGGGCGCGGCAACTACACGCTGGGCCTCAAGGAGCACTCGATATTCCCGGAGCTCGTCGATGCGAGCGCCGGCCACTCCGGCATGGACATCACGTTCGTGACCAGCACCAACGACAACAAGGCGGCCAAGGAGCTTCTCGTCTCCATGGGAATGCCGTTCGCAGGGAGGAACTGACCATGGCCAAGCAGTGTCTCATCGAAAAGCAGAAGAAGACGCCCAAGTTCAAGGTGCGCGCGTACAACCGCTGCCAGCGCTGCGGCCGCCGCCACGCCTACATCCGCAAGTTCGGCGTATGCCGCCTCTGCTTCCGCGAGCTCGCCGTCGCCGGCCTCATCCCCGGCGTGACGAAGGCCTCGTGGTAACGCAAAGGAAAGGAATCTAAACATGACTCTCGATCCCATTTCCGACATGCTCACGTCGATTCGCAACGGACAGAAGGCGCGCCTCCACTCCGTCGCGACCCCCGCGAGCGGTCTCAAGGGCGAAATCGCCCGCGTGATGAAGGACGCCGGATACATCACCGACGCCGTCACCACCACGGAATTCCCCAAGCAGCTCGTGATCACGCTCAAGTACTCCGACAAGGCGGTCCCCGCCATCACGGAGATCAAGCGCATCTCGAAGCCGGGTCTCCGCAAGTACGTCTCCGTCGCCCAGATCCCCGCCGTCCTCGACGGCATGGGTCTCGCCATCCTCTCGACCTCCAAGGGCGTCATGTCCGGGGCCGAGGCCAAGAAGGCGAAGCTCGGCGGCGAGATCATCTGCACGGTCGCTTAATTCAGGAGCAAAGAAGACAATGTCTCGAATCGGAAAAGAACCCGTCAAGCTCGCCGATGGCGTCACCGCCGTCGTCGAGGGCCAGAAGGTGACGGTCAAGGGCAAGCTCGGCGAGCTTTCCTACACGATGCACGACGGCATCACGGCGAAGGTGGAGGACGGCGCGGTCAAGGTCGCGTGCGTCGACGACGCAACGCTCGGCAACTTCCACGGACTCGCCCGCGCGCTGATCCACAACATGGTGGTCGGCGTGTCCGAAGGCTACAAGAAGCAGCTCTCCATAGAGGGAACGGGCTTCAAGGCGGTGCTGAAGGGCTCTGAGCTCGCGCTCTCGCTCGGATTCGCCTCGCCCAAGATCTACGTGGTCCCCGAGGGCCTGAAGGTCACCGTCGAGAACGACGGACTCCAGGTCACGGTCTCGGGAGTGAGCAAGGAGCTCGTCGGCGAGGCCGCCGCGCGCATCCGCTCGTTCTACCCGGCCGAGCCCTACAAGGGCAAGGGCATCAAGTACGTCGGCGAGCACATCCGCCGCAAGCAGGGCAAGAAGGTCGCCTAACGGCGGCGTAAGGAGCAATAGAAATGTTCAACCGCAAAGTCCAGCGCCAGAAGAGGCATCTCCGCCTCCGCCAGCGCGTCATCGGAACGGCAGAGCGTCCGCGCATGTCGATCTGCGTGACCAACAAGAACATGTACGTCCAGTTCATCGACGACGATGCCGGAAGGACCCTCGCCTCCGCGAGCTCGCTCAAGGAGAAGAAGGCCAACATGGAGGTCGCGAAGTCCCTCGGACAGGCCGCAGCCGCTGCGGCGAAGGCCGCCGGAATCACGACAGTCGTCGTGGACCGCGGCGGTTTCAAGTACACGGGCCGCGTCGCGGCGATCGTCGAATCGGCCGTCGAGGGCGGGCTCTCCGTCTCGGCCGCGAAAGAGGAGGCTAGGTAACCATGGCTCAGAATCGCGACAAGCGCAACGAAATGGGCGCGCAGGACGACCTTGACGAGCACACCGTGTTCATCAACCGCTGCGCCAAGACCGTCAAGGGCGGCCGCCGCATGAGCTTCTCCGCCGTCATCGTCGTCGGAGACAGGAACGGCAAGGTCGGCGTCGGCTTCGGCAAGGCCAACGAGGTCGCGGACGCGATCCGCAAGGGCGGCGAGGCCGCCCGCAAGGACATGCGCCCGGTCACCCTCCACGGGAAGACGATCCCCCACGACGTCGAGGGCGTCTGCGACGGCGGCCGCGTGCTGCTGAAGCCGGCCCCCGCCGGAACGGGCCTCATCGTCGGCGGCGGCATGCGCCCCGTCCTCGAGGCCGTCGGCGTCACGGACGCGGTCGGCAAGTCGCTCGGCTCCAAGAACCGCCTCAACGTGGTCAAGGCCACGCTGAACGCGCTCATGAAGCTCCGCAGCGCCGAGGAGATCGCCGCCGTCAGGGCGTAAGACTGGAAAGGACTACGACAATGGAACTCAGCAATCTCAGCAACACCCCCGGCGCCCGCCAGCGCCGCAAGCGCGTCGGACGCGGCTGCGGCTCGGGCATGGGCAAGACCTCCACGAAGGGCCAGAAGGGCCAAGCCTCCCGCAAGGGCCACAAGCACAAGCTCGGCTTCGAAGGCGGCCAGATGCCCCTCGTCCGCCGTCTCCCGAAGCGCGGCTTCAACAACGCCCGCTTCAACGCCAAGGCCCTCGCCGTCAACCTCCGCGACCTCGAGAAGAGCTTCGAGTCCGGCGCCGAGGTGACGATCGAGACGCTCGCCAAGGCGGGATTCTCGGACAACAAGGCCCCGAAGGTGAAGATCTGCGCGACCGGCGAGCTCACCAAGAAGCTCTCCGTCAAGGGCGTGCCGTGCTCGGCCGCCGCGAAGGCGAAGATCGAGGCCGCCGGCGGCACCGTCGCCTAAGGCAACGCGGGCGTCCGTCCCGCCGCAAAAGGAACCGCCCTCCCGGGCGGTTCCTTTTTGCTATAATAGAGTCAATGCCAGCAATACCGACAACGTCAACGACTCTCCTCCGCGAACTCGCGCAGGACACCACGCACGCGCGCTGGGGCGAGTTCGTCGCCCGCTACCGTCCGATGATGGAGTCCTTCGTCCGCGAACGCTTCCCGTCGCTCGACGCGGAAGAGGTCGTCCAGGAGACGCTGATCGAGCTGATAAGGGTCTTCCCCGTCTATCGCTACGATCCCGAGGAGAAGGGGTCGTTCCGCAACTACCTGACAGGAATACTGCGGCACAAGGCCCTTCGGATATTGAAGTCCGATTCCCGCCGCGCGACGTCCCTCGCCGCCGTCGCGCGCGACGCGCCGCACGCGAAGTCCGCCGCCGAGCTGGAGGAGGAGGCGTGGCGCAAGTCGCTTCTGGAGATTGCGCTCAGGCAGCTCCTGGCGGACGAGTCGGTCCATGCGCGGACGCGCGAGGTGTTCCGCCGCGTCGCGGTGAACGGAGAGCGTCCGGAGGAGGTCGGTGCCGCATTCGGCATCGCGCGCAACGCAGTCGATCAGATGAAAAGCCGCATGATGGCGCGGCTCAAGGAGCTCGTTCGCGCGCTGGAGAGGGCTGATGGCGTCTAGGCGGTGGAGAAGGGGCGACGCGGAGCTGTACGCGTTCCTCGACGCGCACGCGCCGATCGCGTCGCGCGCGTCCATTGCGGACGGCACGGTCGTCGGATCGTGGCGGATCGCGGCGTTCCTCGGACGCGGAGGCTCGTCCGAGGTCTATCGCGGAATCCACCGTTCCCTCCGGCTCGCCGCGGCGGTCAAGGTGCTCGCGCGCGGCGACGAAGCCGCCCGCGCGCGCTTCGAGCGCGAGGCGCGCTTCCTGCACGAGAACGGAAGCCCGTCCTTTCCGCGGCTGCTGGGCGCGGGCGAGCACGAGGGCCGTCCCTTCATTGCCGTCGAGCTGCTGGAGCCGGCGGAGCTTCCGCACGACGACAGTTCCGTCGCCTCCTACATCCTTTCAGTCGCCGGCGCCGTCCGCGAACTGCACGCCAAGGGACTCGTCCACCGCGACCTGAAGCCGCAGAACATAATGCTGAGGAAGGACGGAAGCCTGGTGATAATCGACTTCGGACTCATCAAGGCGGCTTCGTCGCCGGGAAGTCCGCATCCGCCGTCCGTCTCCGTCGTCGGCGGAAGGACCGTGGGCGTAGGCACACCCGGCTACGCGGCGCCGGAGCAGCTGGTAGGGGACGCCGTATCCCCCGCGACGGACATACACGCGCTCGGAGTCCTCCTGAACGAATGCTTCGGCGGCAATCCGCCGCGCTGCTGGGCGCGAATCGTCCGCAGGTCCGCGAGTTCGATACCCGGCCAGCGCTACCAGGACGTCGGCGAGTTCATCCGGGCCGTCCGCTCGCGCCACCGCGCGGAGCGCTTCCTTCTGGCCGCGCTTGCCGTCCTCCTTGCGTCCGCCGTCGCCGCGTTCGCCTGGTGGCGCATCGAATCGGACAGGATGCGCGCCGAAGAGGAGCGGCGCGAGCTGGAGGAGAGGCTCCAGCGCGAGCATGACGAGATCAACGAGATGCTCATGCTCGACGTTTACTGAAGAATGCGCGTAAGATTTCCGCCGCGGCGAGGCAGTATTTCAATGAGGACTGGGAGAGCCCTGGTCCGGATCGCGGAGCGGACTTGTCCCATGGTGATTCAGTTTGAAGGCGCATCCACGACCATCCGCAGGGGCAGGGCGTGATCTGACTGGAGTTCTTCCTTGAAAGCCTGGGAGTTGGCGACGCCGCGTTTGGCCATGAACACAAAGGCCGGAGTCCTTGCCAGCA
>JAGCFB010000091.1 GCA_017650345.1 Kiritimatiellia bacterium
GACCAGCCCGTTTCCGTGCTTTCTGGCGGAGAGCGCCGCCGCGTCGCGATATGCCGTCTGCTCCTCACCGAGCCTGACGTGCTGCTGCTCGACGAACCGACCAACCACCTGGACGCCGAGACTGTCCAGTGGCTCGAAGAGTACCTCAAGCCGTTCAAGGGAACCTTGATTGTCGTTACCCACGACCGCTACTTCCTGAGCGATGTGACGGACTGGATTCTCGAGCTTGACCACGGCATCTGCTATCCGTACAAGGGCAACTACGAGGAGTGGCTCAAGCAGAAGGAGTCGATGCTCCAGCGCGAGGCGAAGGTGGAGAAGTCCCGCCAGAAGATGCTTGAGAACGAGCTGAAGTGGATACAGACGAATCCGTCCGGGCGCCACGCGAAGGCCAAGGCGCGCGTGGAGCGCTACGAGGAGCTGCAGAAGCAGGAGGTCTCGACGCGCGAGGACGACCTCGTCATCCGCATCCCGCCGGGTCCGAGGCTGGGCAACCTCGTCGTCCGCGCCGAGCACGTCAAGATGGCGTTCGGCGACCAGGTGCTCTGCACGGACCTCAACTTCGACCTTCCGCGCGGCGGCATAGTGGGCGTCATCGGCGCGAACGGGGCGGGCAAGACAACGCTCTTCAAGCTAATCACCGGGCAGCTCAAGCCGGTGGAGGGCACGTTCACCGTCGGCGAGACGGTGAAGCTCAGCTACGTCGATCAGACGAGGAGCGAGCTGAAGCCGGACGAGACGGTCTATGAGGCCATCACCGGCGGCGGCGAGTTCGTGCGCCTCGCGGGCACCTCCATGATGAACGGACGCGCCTACTGCTCCAGGTTCAACTTCCGCGGACCCGAGCAGCAGAAGAAGGTGGGCGTCCTCTCCGGCGGCGAAAGGAACCGCGTCCACCTCGCGAAGCTCCTCACGTCCGGCGGAAACCTCCTTCTCCTCGACGAGCCGACGAACGACCTGGACGTCGCGACGCTGCGCTCGCTGGAGGAGGGACTCCAGGAGTTCGGCGGCTGCGTGATGGTCGTCTCGCACGACCGCTGGTTCCTGGACCGCATCGCGACGCACATCCTGGCGTTCGAGGGCAAGGGCAGGACGACCTGGTTCGAGGGCAGCTACTCCGAGTACCACGAGATGCTCGCCCGGCGCAAGTAGGCGGCATGGCGTCCGACATTGTGGTATAATAGGGCGAATGGGCGAAAAGAGGAGAGTGGCGCAGCACGTCGCCGACCTGCCGAAGAGCGGAATCAGGAAGTTCTTCGACATCGTCGCGCAGTCGAAGGACGTCGTCTCGCTCGGCGTGGGCGAGCCGGACTTCGACACGCCGTGGCACATCTCCCGCGCGGCCGTCACCTGCCTTGAGAACGGCGGCACGCACTACACCTCCAACCTAGGCACCCCGGCGCTGCGCCAGGCGATCTGCCGCTACCTGGAGCGCCGCTTCGCCGCGAAGTTCGACTGGACGGACGAGGTGCTTGCAACGGTCGGCGTGTCCGAGGCGATAGACCTTGCGATCCGCGCGCTCTGCGAGCCTGGTGACGAGATACTCTACCACGAGCCGTGCTTCGTCTCCTACGCCGCGACGATCCGGCTCGCGCACGCGGTCCCCGTCGCCGTAGAGACGCGCGTCGAGGACGAGTTCCGCCTCACGGTGTCCGCCCTCGAGGCGAAGGTCACTCCGCGCACGAAGGCGCTCCTCCTGAACTTCCCGTGCAACCCCACCGGCGCGACGCTGGAGGCGGACGAGATGCGCGCGATACTGGAGTTCTGCGAGCGCCACGACATAATACTTCTGGCGGACGAGGTCTATTCCGAGCTCAACTACGGGATCGAGGACGGTAGCGACGCGCCGATCGCGTCCTTCGCGGGCTTCCCGGAGTTCCGGGACCGTGTGGTCCTCCTCAACGGCTTCTCCAAGAGCTGGGCGATGACCGGCTACAGGCTGGGGTACGCGTGCGGGCCGGCGGACATCATAGACGCGATGATGAAGATCCACCAGTACGGCATCATGTCCGCCCCCACCCTCGCGCAGGCCGCCGGCGTGGAGGCCATGGACCTGGGGGACAAGGACGTCGCGCGGATGCGCCGCGAGTACAGGAAGCGCCGCGACTTCCTCGTCCCCGCGCTGAACGCGCTGGGGCTTCGCACGCTCATGCCGAAGGGCGCGTTCTACCTTTTCCCGGACGTCAGGCCGACCGGGTTTTCGAGCGAGGAGTTCTGCATGAAGCTCCTGAAGGAGCACGGCGTCGCGTGCGTCCCGGGCGGCGCGTTCGGACGCTGCGGGGAGGGCTTCGTGAGGATGAGCTATGCGACGAGCCTCGACAAGATCAAGGTGGCGGTCCGCCGCATCTCCGAAATGCTGTCCTGACTCCCTCCCTTGGCGTCCATTTTTGCGTCCCAGTATTGACTGACGCCGCGTTTTTAGATAAAATATCATCATAAACCGAAAATTGAAAGAGAGCGGCAATGCTAGAGAAGCTCAAGGCGCTTTTCACGACTGACATAGGCATAGACCTGGGAACGGCCAACTCCTTGGCGTACGTCAAGGACAGGGGCATCGTCATGCGCGAGCCGTCCGTCGTCGCGATCCAGGCCGGATCCAAGCGCGTCCTCGCTGTCGGCGAGGAGGCCAAGCGGATGCTTGGCCGCACGCCGGGCAACATCGTGGCCATCCGTCCGATGAAGTCTGGCGTGATTGCGGACTTCGACATCACCGAGGCGATGATCAAGTACTTCATCGACAAGGTCTGTCCCCAGAGGATCATCTCGAAGTGGTTCAACATCCGTCCCCGCCTCGTCATCGCCGTCCCCAGCGGCATCACCGAGGTCGAGAAGCGCGCGGTCGAGGACGCCGCGAAGCAGGCTGGCGCGGGCAAGGTGTTCCTCATCGAAGAGCCCATGGCCGCGGCGATCGGCGTGGGGCTCCCCGTCAGCGAGCCTGCCGGCTCCATGATCGTCGATATCGGCGGCGGCACCTGCGAAGTCGCCATCATCTCCCTTGCGGGCATAGTCCACAGCTACTCCCAGCGCGAAGCTGGCGGCGACGCGATGGACGACTGCATCGAAAGCTACGTAAAGCGCGTCTACAACCTCCTGGTCGGCGAGCGCATGTCCGAGTTCATCAAGATCGAGATCGGAAGCGCTTACCCGACGGGCGAGGAGAAGACGCTCGAAATCAGAGGCAGAGACATAATGTCGGGGTTGCCGAAGACCTTGACGATATCCTCCGAGGAAATCAGGGACGCTCTCAAGGAGCCGGTAAGCAAGATCATCGACGCGGTGAAGATCACGCTCGAAAAGTGCGAACCGGAGCTGGCCGCCGACCTGGTGGACCGCGGACTCGTGCTGTCGGGCGGAAGCTCGCAGCTGAGGGGCCTGGACAAGCTTCTTGCTAAGGAGACGGGGCTTCCCGTCACGCTGGCGGACGATCCGCTCTCGGCCGTGGCCGAGGGAACGGGCGTCGTCATGAACGAGCTTGACTTCCTCGCCAAGAACGAGAGGGCGTCGTAAAAGGGTCTTCGGCGGTTCCCCCGGCGCAAGAGGGATTCGCTGAAGGTGAAGTCCAAGAAGACAGGAACGATTGCGGTGGTCGCGGCGGCAGCCGCGCTCGCGCTGGCGTTCGCTTTTTTCCGCGGCGCAGCCGTCGAGGCCGCATATCCCGTCGAAAGCGCGAAGCGGTCGTTCTCCCAGAAGGTGTGGACCCGCGTGTCCGGACTCTGGCGCGGCGCCGAGTCGCGCGCCGAGAACGTCCGCCTCCGCCGCGAGGTCGCGTCGCTCGCCATGGTGCGCATGGACTGCGAGCGCCTCGCCGCCGAGAACGCGCGGCTCAGGTCCGCCCTCGGCTACCTCGCCCGCACCAAGGGCGCGTGGATCGCGTCGGGCGTCCTCTCCGAGGGCGGCGGCGCGGCAGGCTCGGGGCGGACGCTGCGGGCGGACAAGGGCTCGCTCGCCGGCGTCGCGAAGGGCGCGGTCGTGGCGGTGCCGGACGGACTCGTCGGACGCGTCGTCTCGGTGACGCCGCACACGTGCGAGATCCTGCTCGTGACCGATCCTTCGCTCAAGGTCTCCTGCTACGTCGAGGGGGCGACGGGCGTGAAGGGGATACTTTCGGGCGGGACGGACGACATGCTCCTTCTCAGGCATTTGAACGCCGCGTCGCAGGTCGCGCCGCGGTCCAGGGTTTTGACATCGGGTCTCGGCGGGGTCTTCCCGGCCGGGATCCCGGTCGGCACTTTGCTTTCCGTTGACCGAAGCGGGGGAGCCCCCGCCCAGGAGGGTGAAGTACAGCCGGCCGTCGATTTTTCGACGCTGGAGGACGTCTTCATCCGCCGTGAAAAGTGACCTCGTCCAGCTCGTGTTCGCGCTCCTGGTCCTCGTCTTCGGCGGGGCCCTGGAGGAGCTCCTGCCGAAGTTCGTCGGCGTCGGCTTCCCGGTCCTGCTCATGTCCGCCCTCTTCGTCGCCCCGCGCCGCCGCGCCGTCCCCGCCGTCCTCTTCGCCATCGCCGCGGGCGGATGCGAGGACGCGCTCTCGGCGCTCCCCTTCGCGGCGAGCGTCTGCTTCTTCTCCGTCGCCGCGCTCGTCGCGCGCACGCCGCGCGCGTCCTTCATCGCGATGGGCTGCGCGTATCCGCTCTTCGAGGCGTGGCTCTGGCTCTGGCGCGGAGCGGAGGACGTCGGCGTTTTCTCCAGGATGGCGGTGGCCGTGCCGGTCGGACTCGTCACCGCGCCGCTCACGGCGGCGGCGCTCCTCTGGCTGGAAAGGAGGGCGGCGATCGATGAATGACGCGATCGACATGCCCGGCGGACCCGCCTGCTGGATGGTCGCGGTCGGCTTCCTGGCCGGGATCGCCGTCCTCGCCGTGAGGCTCGAGCGCGTCCAGATCGACTCCGCCGCCGACAGCCGCCGACGCATGGCCGTGCAGTCCGAGCGCCGCGTCCAGACGGACGCCCCGCGCGGACGCATCATCGCGCGCGACGGGTCCGTCATCGCCGGCAACCGCGCGTCCGTCTCCATCGCCGTCAACGCCGAGAGCTTCCAGAAGCGCACGTGGTCCGACACCGCCGCCGGCATCCGCGAAGCCATCGACGCGGCGTCAGCCGTCGTCGGACGCCCCTCGCCGGTGACGGACCGCGACATCATGCGCCACCTGAAGCAGACGCTGGCGCGTCCGCTCGTCGTGTGGCGCGACGTCGGACCCGACGAGCTCGCCCGATTCTCGGAGCACGAGCTGGACCTTCCCGGCTTCGCCGTCGTCGAGCGAGAGGAGCGCGTCTATCCGAACGGACGGCTCGCCGCGCACCTCGTCGGCTACGTCGGACGCGACCGCGCGGAGTCCGTCGCCGGCGACGAGGCGTTCCGCTACTGCGACATGGAGATGCGCGGACGCAGCGGCGTGGAGTACTACTACGACGGCTACCTGCGCGGCGTCCCCGGCGAGAGGCGCCTTCTGGTGGATGCGCGCGGCTTCGCGCACGACGAGACGACGATAGTGGAAGCGAAGCGCGGACCCGACCTCGAGCTCGCACTTGACCTCGGCGTGCAGTCCGCCGCCGAGGCGCAGCTCGAGGGACACAAGGGCGCGTGCGTCGTCATGGACGCCGCGACCGGCGAGGTGCTCGCCTTCGCGAGCGCGCCCGCGTACGATCCGAACGAGTTCGTGCCGGTCCTGCGCAAGGCCGTTTACGAGGGGCTCTCCAAGGATCCCGCGAAGCCGCTCCTGAACCGTGCGTCCGGCGGCACGTACGCGCCGGGCTCGACGTTCAAGCCGATCACCGCGCTCGCTGCGGTCCATTCCGGCATCTCTCCCAGCTTCACCTACGAGTGCATCGGATACTACCAGTGCGGAAAGATGAAGATACGCTGCTCGCGGACGTGGGGGCACGGACCCGAGAACGTCATGACGGCCCTGCGCGACAGCTGCAATCCGTACTTCTGCTACCTCGGCACGGCGGCCGGGACGAACGCCGTCGTGTCCGCCGCTCGCGCGTTCGGGCTCGGCTCGGGCACGGGGCTGGACTTCCCGACGGACGCGGCCGGCGTCGTGCCGGACGACGCGTGGAAGCGCGACAGGTACGGCGAGCGCTGGTTCCCCGGCGACCTCGCGCAGATGTCCATGGGACAGGGGATGCTTCTCGCGACGCCGCTCCAGATGGCGCGCGTCGCCGGCGCGCTGGGGACGGGGCTCCTTGCGACGCCGCGCCTCATCGCGGGCATGGCGCCGGAGCTGAAGCCGCTCCCGTTCACCGAGAGGGAGCTTGGCGCGGTCCGCGAGGGAATGCGCATGGTCGTCGCGGGCGGCACGGGGAAGAAGGGCGCGGAGAACGTGGACGCCTGGGTCATCGGCAAGACGGGCACTGCGGAGGTTGGCGCGGGCGCGACGCGGCGCAAGAACACGTGGTTCATCGCGTACGCCGAGACGTGCGAGCACGGTGCGGACGGACGTCCGAGGCGCGCGGCTTTCCCCGAGAGGCGCATAGCCGTGGCGATGGTCGTGGAGAACGGGGAGTCCGGCGGCGGCACCACCGCGCCGAAGGTTTGCGAAGTGCTGAAGTCCGTCTTCGGCACGCTCGGACCCGAGCCTTCCGAAGCCGGGAAGGAGGACGCGTGATGGACGTCCTGAGGCGCGTGAACTGGGTGCAGGTCGCCGCGATGCTCCTGCTCGTCGCGATAGGGACGACGTGCATATGGTCGGCAGGCAACGCGCGCGAGGCCGCGTTCCACGGAATGTGGAAGGCGAACCTGCGGACGGCCGCGCTCGGACTCGCCATATACGCCGCGCTCGCGTGGGCGGACTACAGGAAGGTCCTCCAGTGGGTGTCGCTTCCGGCCTACGCGGGAGCCCTGGTCCTGCTTGTCGCGGTCCTCGCGCTCGGCAGCGAGATCTACGGCGGAAGGCGCTGGCTCTGGTTCTTCCAGCCGAGCGAGATATCGAAGCTCTGCATCATAGCGTTCCTCGCGCAGGTGTTCGGGATGAAGGAGCCGCCGGCGTGGCTGAGGTCCGTCGGCGGGTTCGGACTCGGCTGCGCGCTATTCGGGATACCGGCGCTTCTCGTGCTGATGGAGCCGGACCTCGGCACGGCGCTCGCGCTCGCGCCGGCGTTCCTCGTCATGCTGCTCGCCGGACGCGTCTGGCGGCGCGGGATCACGGCGCTTCTCGTCGCGGGCGCGCTGGGCGCCGCGGCGCTCCTCGGCGCGGTACACGAGGCGGAGCGTCCGGGCGTCACGCCGGAGCGCCGCGAGGCGATCCTCAGGCACGTTCCGCTGAAGCCGCACCAGCTGAAGCGCGTGAAGACTTTCCTCTATCCGGACACGGACCCGGCCGGCGCGGGCTACACGATAAGGCAGGCGATGATCGCGATCGGGTCCGGCGGCTTCGCTGGGCGCGGCATCGGCAAGGGCGAGACGAACAGCCTGAAGTACCTCCCGCCGTCCATCTCCATGAACGACTTCATATTCTGCGTCTATGCGGAGGAGACGGGCTTCGTCGGATCGCTCGTCCTGCTGTCGCTATTCGCGACGCTGTGCGTCTCGTGCGCGTGGATCGCGTGGGGCGCGGCGGACCTGCGCGGACGGCTCTTCGCGCTGGGGTTCGCGACGCTCCTCTTCGCGCACGTTTACGTCAACGTCGGCATGTCCGTCGGACTCCTTCCGATCACCGGCCTGCCGCTTCCGTTCATTTCTTCCGGCCGCACGTTCCTTCTGACCGTGATGGCCGGGCTGGGCATAACGCAAAGCATATCAATACACAAAGAGGAGGAAACATAGATGAACCTGTTCGGATGGCTCAAGCGCTCCAAGCTGAAGCGCGAGATAATAGTCAACGTTGAGAAGCTCGAGACGCGCGTCGCCGTGCTGGAGAACGGACGCCTCGAGGAGTACATGGTCGAGCATCCCGAGGAGGAGCGGCTCGTCGGAAGCGTGTTCAAGGGGCGAGTCCAGAACCTGGAGAACGACCTCCAGGCGGCGTTCGTCGATATCGGACTTCCGAAGAACGCGTTCCTGCACTACTGGGACATGACGCCGGACGCGGACGCGCTCCTGGACGACGACGACGAGCCGAAGAAGGGCGGCAAGGGCAGGAAGTCCGCGCGGCTCTCGGACGCCGAGATCGCCAAGCGCTTCCCGCCCGGATCGGAGATCATCGTGCAGGTCACGAAGGGTCCGATCTCCACGAAGGGTCCGCGCGTCACGGCGAACCTCTCGATCCCCGGACGCTACCTCGTCATGATGCCCGGCACGCGCATCCGCGGCGTCTCGAAGAAGATCGGCGATGCGAAGGAGCGCCAGAGGCTCAAGAAGATACTCGACAGGCTTCCGCTCCCCGACAACGTCGGACTCGTCGTCCGCACCGTCGGCGCCGGCGCCAGCGCGCGCGCGTTCGCCCGCGACCTGAGGAGCCTACTCTCCGTCTGGAACGAGATGCAGATGAACACGAAGCGCCTCAGGACGCCGTGCTGCATCTTCCAGGAGCCGGACCTCTGCGAGCGCGTCGTCCGCGACTGGCTCACCGAGGACGTCGATGCGATCCTCATCGACGACGAGAAGAGCTACAACCAGATGCGCGACGTCACTGGGCTCATCTCGCGCCGCGCCCGCTCCAAGATCCGCCGCTACGACGGGCAGACCGGGATCTTCGAGCACTACGGACTCGAGCGCCAGCTCTCCGAGGCGTTCGCACGCCAGGTTCCGCTGAAGTCCGGCGGCTACCTCGTCATCGACGAGACCGAGGCGCTCATCGCGGTTGACGTCAACACCGGACACTACAAGGGCAAGGGCTCGCAGGAGGACGCGATCCTCGAGGTGAACCTCGAGGCGGTCGAGGAGGTCGCGCGCCAGCTGAGGCTGAGGAACATCGGCGGACTCGTCGTCCTCGACCTCATCGACATGAAGAGCCGCAAGCACCAGAACCAGGTTTACAAGGCGCTGAAGACGGCGCTCAAGCGCGACCGCGCGCGGACGAACGTGCTGCAGATCTCGGAGCTCGGACTCCTCGAGATGTCCCGCCAGAGGCAGGACCGCTCGATCCTCTCGCAGCTCACCTCGAAGTGTCCGTACTGCCAGGGGCACGGCGTCGTGAAGAGTCCGCTCGCCATCTCCGTCGAGATCCAGCGCCGCCTCACGGCGCTCCTCAAGAAGGCGGAGCTGGAGAAGAAGCCGTTCGAGCCGAAGATCGTCATCGCGCCGCAGGTGATGCAGCGCCTGAGGACGGAGGACGCGGAGATACTGGCGCAGCTGCAGAAGGACTTCTCGACGCGCCTGACGTTCGTCTCCGAGCTCCACCGCCACCCGGAGGCCTTCTCGATCCTCGACGCCGCGACGTCGCAGGTCCTCTACTCGCAGTCGTAAGCCGGAGGCGGACGCATGACGACCCAGGCCGAGACGCTGGTTTCGCTCCTCGCCGCGCGCGGAATGACGTGCGCGACGGCGGAGAGCTGCACGGGAGGCGGGGTGGGCTCCGCCATAACGTCCGTCCCCGGCTCCAGCGCCGTCTATCTGGGCGGCGTCGTGAGCTACTCGAACTCCGTGAAGAGCGGGGTCCTTGGCGTATCCGAGGCGACGCTCGCGGCGCACGGCGCGGTGTCGCCGGAGTGCGCCGCCGAGATGGCGGAGGGCGCGAGGCGCCTCACGGGAGCGGACGTCGCGGTGAGCGTGACGGGGATTGCGGGTCCGGGCGGCGGCAGCGCGGAGAAGCCGGTCGGACTCGTCTGGTTCGGACTCGCCGCGCCTGGCGGGACGCGCACGGAGAAGGCGCTGTTCGCGGGCGACCGCGATCGCGTCCGCGCGTCCGCGGTGGTCCATGCGATAGGGATGCTTACGGCGGCCGCGTGCTGAGGCGGACCGCGATCGAAAGGAGACGACGGAGATGCAGAGGAAGGTGACGATCGAGTACAGGGTTCCGTACGCCGACACGGACATGATGGGCGTAGTTTACTACGGCAACTACCTGACCATGTTCGAGCGCGCGCGCAACGAGCTGATGCGAGCGAACGGCTACACGTACAAGGAGTGCGAGGCGGAGGGCTGGGGGCTCCCCGTCACGCACGCGGAGTGCGACTACAAGGGGAGCGCGCGCTACGACGACCTCCTCGAGATATCGGCGTGGGTGCAGGCGCAGAAGGGCGTCCGCCTCGAGATCGCGTGCGAGATACGCCGCAAGGGCGAGGACGCCGTCCTCGTCTCCGGCTTCACGCGCCACGCGTTCATCGACCTCAAGACGTTCCGTCCGTGTCCGCCGCCGGAGCGCTTCGTCGAGATGATGTGCCGGTGAGGGCGCGGACATGCAGTTTTTGGTATAATTGAAGGCGACCATCTGACACAAGGAGGACTTGCAATGGCTAGAATACGGATGCTCATCACGGCGGCCGCGTGCGCGGCGGCGTTCGGCTCCGCCGTCGCGGCGCCGACGGTCGAGAGCGAGGCGCGCACGTCCGGCAAGGGCGTGATGATACTCCAGGTCGGCAGCGACTGGTGCGTCAGCGGCGAGTTCGTGCGCAAGGCGTTCGAGAGCCCGGAGTTCAAGCGCGCGTTCGGCTCGAAGTACGTCCTGGCCGTCCACGACGAGATCGACGACGCGGCGAACGAGACGGACGCGATCAAGGCGTCCAACGCCGCGGTGAAGAGCATGCTGATACGCAGCGACCGCTTCCCGGCGATAACGTGCTACGCCGGCGGCGGGGACGGACCCCGCGTCTTCGCGCAGATCGAGAACATACCGATCGCGGTGGACGGCGAAAGGCTTGCGCGCGCGGTCGGGAAGATCGTCGCCAAGAAGGACCGCGTCGAGGAGCTGTTCAAGTCCGCCGCAGCCGCCAAGGACGAGGCGGCTGCGAACCTGTACGGCGAGGGATTCGACATCCTCCTTTCCATGATGGGCCAGTTCTACATGCGCAAGTACTTCAACGAGATCACGACCGGGAAGTTCGGCTGGGAGAAGGAGTGGAACGAGCTGAAGGCGCTGGACAAGTACGGCAAGCTCGGATGGATCAAGCACTTCGAGCTCGACGACTACAAGGGCATCGCGATGGTGCAGGACGTCACCGAGGCGCGCAAGAAGGACGGCAACGCGGCGGCCAAGGTCAAGGCGGTGACGGAGATCCCGCAGGACCACTTCACGCCGAACCAGAAGCAGTGGGTCAAGATCATGCAGTTCGCGCTCACGCAGAACGGGTCGGACAAGCAGCTTTCCAAGTCCGAGCGCCAGCTCCTCGAGGAGGCGCTCGCCATAGACCGCAGCACGTTCTGGGGGCAGTTCGCCGCCGGAAGGCTCATGATGGACGGGGCGAGCGTCGCGCCGTCCGCAGGGCTCCCCAAGGCCAAGGTCAGGGCGCGTCCGCCGGAGGGGAATTCCGTCTCCGGCATGGCCTACAAGATCGACGCCGCGAAGTCCGCGCTCGCTGGCCTGCGTCCCGACGGCACGCTCAACGACGCGCAGAAGCTCGCCGTCGCGCGCTACGCGGTGCTCAGGCTGATCGGCGAGCAGGGCTGGCAGAAGCTCGTCTCGCGTCCGGGCAGCGCGCAGTTCGTGAAGGCGTTCATGAACGACCGCGTGTGGATGGAGGACTTCGCGTGGAGCGGGTCGTTCCCGGAGAACTCGACGAGCAACGACTGTCCAGCGGGCAACGGACCCGGCGCGGGCGCGAACGCGATCCTCGCGCTGGAGTCGCTGATATACCAGGACGAGGGGCGCTGGTGCAAGTTCAAGGACGGCAAGTACGCGGACAACGAGGGGCGCAGGTTCATGACGGCGCTCGCGATCGTGTTCCCGGACAGGGACGAGGCGTGGCTTGCGGACGTGCTTGACGCGTACCGCACGACGGCGAAGTCCGGTCGCCTCCACAAGAGCGCGTACAAGCAGCCGGTCTGGCTGTGGCGCTTCGCCGTCCACCAGGGCCACTACTCCGGCGGATGCGACAACATGGCCGCGCAGCACCGCCACATGGACAAGTTCTGCAACATACCGGCGAAGGAGCTCGGCGGCGCGCAGTACAGGAACGGCATCGGACTCGAGTATCGCATGAACAACTGCTTCGGCGACTCCGTCCACGGTCCGTACTACTACAAGGCGTGGGAGAAGGCCGGCGAATGGCCTAAGCGCAAGTACTCGCAGATCGTCGGCGGCGTCTGCGGCGAGCTCTCGAAGTTCGGCAGCGCGATCTCCAACGCGCACGGCATGCCGTCCACCACCGCCGGCGAGCCGGGGCACTGCGCCTACACGCGCCGCCTGCCCAACGGAAAGTGGAGCATCGACAACATGGTCGTCCCGCAGCGCCAGTGGAAGGTGGAGAACAACAAGACCGAGTTCACCAACATGCACATGTGCTTCTGGAACAAGCACGCGTGGCAGTACTCGGCGGTGCTGGACAGGATGTTCACCGGCGACAGGGAGACGAGGCTTTCGGCGGACAGGCTCATCGAGCTTGCGCACTTCGCCGAGGAGCGCGGATCCGGCGCCACGGTCGTCGAGGGCTTCTACCGCAAGGCGTGCAACTCCTGGCCCAACAACTACAACGCGTGGCTCGAGTTCGGCGGATGGATCGCGCGCTCCAACGCGCCGATCGACAAGATGCGCCTCTGGCTCAAGGGCTACGCGACGGGTCTGAAGAAGACCGACCAGACCGGGCGCCAGCCGCTCTGGGACCTCCTCACTCCGTTCTTCGAGCGCGTCGCGAAGGAGCAGGGGGCCAAGGCGCTGGCGGACGAGCTTATCGCCTTCGCGCCGTACCTGAGGCAGCGCGGGGACAAGATCGTCGAGGAGGCGGACTTCGGCGTCGTCCTCGAAAGGTGGTGCAAGCCGCTCGGCAGCGACTCGCAGGCGAGGTACAACGTCCTCAAGGCGATGCTCGAGGCGCAGTACGGGACGAACGACTACTTCTCCTACATGCTCGGCTGGGGGTCGGACTACTTCATGAAGCTCGGCGAGGGCGGCGTCAAGACGTTCATCAAGTGCCTCGGCGAGGCGCTCGCGGCGAAGAGCAAGGAGAGCGGCGGGAAGTCCGAGGTCGATTTCAGTCCGCTCCTCCTCTCCGCGTCCCAGAGCGACAACCTCGCGGCGTTCCGCCTCATCGCGGACCTCCAGAACAAGCTCTCCCCGCTGCCCAAGGGCGGCGACCCGTATCCTAAGAACGACTTCGGCGGCGAGCTGCTCAGCTCGGGCGGACTCCTCAAGACGTCCTCGACCTGCAACTGGGACACCCCCTCGCGCTACGCCTACGTGATCGACGACACCCCGTGCGGCGGGAACGGCTTCCACACCGAGAAGGAGAAGGCGCCCTGGGCGCAGGTCATGCTGGCCGGTCCGACGAGCGTCCGCGGACTCGTCGTAGAGAACCGCTCCGGCGGATACAACGCGAGCCGCCAGGTGCCGCTCTACGTCGATGTGTCGGACGACGGCACGTCCTGGCGCCGCGTGAAGACGATCAACGACGTCGCATCGACGTTCAGGATCGACCTCAGGCAGGACTCCCCGAGCGCGCGCTACGTCCGCGTCGGACGCGTCGCGGGCGCGAAGGAGGAGGTCTATCACCTCAACAAGATACTCGTTTACGGAACGAAGCTGTACTGACGCTTCGCGACGGCACGGAAGATCTACACAACGAACGGAAGGGCAACGGCTAAAATGGCCACAGATCATTCAAAGTTCCAGAGGATCGTGATCCTCGACTATGGTTCCCAGTACACGCAGCTCATCGCGCGCCGCATCCGCGAGCAGCAGGTCTTCTCCGAGATCGTGCGCTTCGACACGACGGCCGCGAAGCTCCGCGAAAACCTCCCGCAGGGGATAATCCTCTCCGGCGGACCCAACAGCGTCTTCGAGGAGGGTGCGCCGGGGATAGACCCCGAGATCTTCAGCCTCGGCGTCCCCGTGCTCGGCATCTGCTACGGAATGCAGCTCATGAGCCAGACGCTCGGCGGCAAGGTCGAGCCAGGCGAGTCGCGCGAGTACGGCAAGACCGAGATGGAGACGGTGCCGGACAACGAGCTCTTCGCGGGGCTTCCCGAAAGGTTCGTCGTCTGGATGAGCCACGGCGACCGCGTCTCGCGCATCCCCGACGGATTCAGGACGTCCGCCACCAGCGCCAACTGCCCCTACGCCGCGATCCGCGACGAGGCGCGCCGCTTCTACGCGTTCCAGTTCCACCCCGAGGTGGTCCACACCCAGCACGGCACGCAGATCATCGGAAACTTCCTCTTCAAGGTCTGCGGATGCAAGGCGGACTGGAAGCTCTCCACGTGGATCGACGACACCGTCGAGCGCCTGCGCGAGCAGGTCGGCGGCGAGGAGGTCGTGCTCGGACTCTCCGGCGGCGTCGATTCGTCCGTCGTCGCCGTCCTCCTCCACCGCGCGATAGGCCCCAGCCTCCACTGCATCTTCGTCGATAACGGACTCCTCCGCGCGAACGAGGCGGAGCAGGTCGAGGACATGTTCAAGGCGAAGCTCGGACTCGACCTCCACGTCGCGCGCGCCGCGCAGAGGTTCTACTCCGCGCTCAAGGGGCTAGAGGACCCCGAGGCGAAGCGCAAGGCCATCGGACGCGAGTTCATCAACGTGTTCGCCGAGGAGGCGCGCAAGTTCAGGAACTGCAAGTTCCTCGGACAGGGCACGATCTACCCCGACGTCATCGAGAGCTCCCACGCGCTGAAGGGTCCGTCGCAGACGATCAAGTCCCACCACAACGTCGGCGGACTCCCCCCGGACCTCAAGTTCGAGCTGGTCGAGCCGCTGCGCGACCTCTTCAAGGACGAGGTGCGCGCCGTCGGACGCGTCCTCGGCATGGACCCCGAGCTCCTCGAGCGCCAGCCGTTCCCCGGGCCCGGCCTCGGCGTCCGCGTCCTCGGCGAGGTAACCGAGGAGAAGGTCAAGCTCCTCCAGCAGGCGGACCTCCGCGTCCAGCAGGAGGTAAGGAAGCTGCCGAACTACAAGTCCCTCTGGCAGACCTTCGCGGTCCTGCTCCCCGTCCGCTCCGTCGGCGTCATGGGCGACCAGCGCACCTACGAGTACACGTGCGCCGTCCGCTCCGTCGATTCCGTGGACGCGATGACGGCGGACTGGTCGCGCATCCCGTACGACACGCTCGCGACGATCTCCAGCCGCATCATAAACGAGGTGCGCGGCATCAACCGCGTCGTTTACGACATCTCGTCCAAGCCGCCGGCCACGATCGAATGGGAGTGACGGACCCTATGCGCGAGTTTCTCGACAGGGTGGCGGAGGTCCTGGAGGTGCCGGAGATCGGCGCCTCGGACGACTTCCGCGCCGTCCCGATGTGGGGTTCGCTCATGGGCTTCGGACTCATCGTCATGATCGGACAGAAGTACGGACGCAAGGTGTCCGCCGCCGACATCATCGCCGCGCGCACCGTGTCCGACCTCGCATCCCTCGCAGGAGTCGCCGGATAGGATGGGCGCGCGGGCATATGTGGTGACAGGCGCTTCGTCGGGCATCGGCGAGGCCGTTGCGCGGCGCATACTTTCTCGCGGCGACGCGGCGCTTCTCGTCGCACGCCGCGAGGACCGGCTCGCCGCGCTAGCGTCCGCGTTCCCCGCCGCGCGCATCCTCGCGTGCGACCTTTCCGCGGAAGGCGCGGCCGACCGCGTCGCCGCGGCGGTGTCCGCGCTCGGGCCCCTCGCCGGATTCGTCCACTGCGCCGGATTCGCCGCGCCCGCGCCGATCGGCATGGTCGAGGAGTCCGCCGCCCGCGCGCTCTTCGCCGTCCACGCACTGTTTCCGCTCATGTTCCTCGGATGGCTGGCGCGGCGCAGGAACCATGCGGACGGCGCGTCCGCCGTCCTCGTCTCTTCGCGCTCCGCCCGCGAGGCGGACGTCGGCAACGCCGCCTACGCGTCCGCCAAGGGCGCGGTCGAGGGGCTCTTCGCGACAGCGCGCGCCGAGCTGGCGCCGCGCGGCGTCAGGGTCGCGCTCTACGCGCCGTCCGAGGTCGATACCGACATGGCGCGCGAAACGTGGATGCGCACGGCCTCGCCGGAGCGCATCGCGGAGATCATGGCGCGGCATCCGGGCGGACTCCCGTCGGCGGACGACGCGGCCGCGGAGATCGTCGCAATCCTTGACGGGGAGGAAAAGTCATGAAGCATCTTCTGATCGTCGGCGCCGGCGGGTTCGGACGCGAGATGTTCGGCGCCGCGCGCGAGGCCGTCGGCTACGGGACGGAATTCGACATAAAGGGATTCCTCGACGCGCGCGCGGACGCGCTCGCAGGGTTCCAGGGCTATCCGCCGGTCGTCGCAACGCCGGACGGATACGAGATCGGACCCGACGACGTGTTCATAACGGCGCTCGGCGACATCGCCGCGCGCCGTCGCTGCGCGGAGCTGATCGAGAGGCGCGGCGGAAAATTCATCGCGGTGGTCCACCGGACCGCTTCGCTCGGACCCGGCGTGCGCGTCGGCGAGGGCTCCTTCGTCGCGCACAACGTCGTCCTCACGGCGGACGTCGCGGTCGGACGCCACGCCTGCGTCTTCCACAACACGTCCATCGGACACGACACGACGCTCGGCGACTTCACGCACGTCTATGCGCAGTGCGCCATCGGCGGCGCGGTCCGCATCGGCGAAGGCGCGTCCGTCTATCCCGGCGCGCGGATCGTGCCGCGCAGGACGGTCGGCGACGGTGCTGTCGTCGGAATTGGGTCCGTGGTGGTCCTAAACGTTCCGCCGCGGACGACGGTCTTCGGCAATCCCGCCGCGCCGGTGGAGTAGCAGTGCGATGCTGAGGATCGACATAATAAGCGTTCAGCCGCAGATGTTCCGAGGCTTCCTCGAGGAGAGCATCGTCGCGCGCGCCGTGAAGAAGGGCGCATGCGAGGTGAACATCGTGGATCTGCGCGAGTTCGGCGAAGGGCGCTGGCGCAAGGTGGACGACAAGCCGTACGGCGGCGGACCCGGAATGCTGATGAAGTGCGGACCGTGGTTCGCGGCTGTCGAAAGCCGCCTTGCGGGCGACGCGCCCGACGCGCGTCCGGCGCGCGTCATAATGACCACACCGGCGGGGCGCAGGTTCGACCAGCGCGTCGCCGAGGAGCTCGCCGGCGAGAAGCACATCGTCATCATGTGCGGACACTACGAGGGCTTCGACGCGCGCATCGAGACGCTCGCGACTGACAGGCTGTCCGTCGGCGACTTCGTCATGACAGGCGGCGAGCTTGCGGCGGCGGCGATGGCGGACGCGACGGTGCGGCTGCTGCCGGGCGTCCTGGGCGGCGGACCGTCCGCCACGGCGAGCGAGAGCTTCGGACGCAACGGGACGCTCGAGGCGCCGCAGTACACGCATCCGCCGGAGTTCCGCGGAATGCGCGTGCCGGAGGTGCTGCTCTCGGGCGACCACGCGAAGATCGAGGCGTGGAGGAATTCAGAGTCGGCAAGGCTCACCCGCGAACGGCGGCCGGATCTTGTCGGCGGACGCGACGAATAAGATTTGGACAAACAGAAAAGGACAGTAGCAAAATGACGAACGAAGTAGTCGAGGCGGCCGCACCTGCTGCGGCGTGCATCACGGACAAGCTCGCGGCCGGGTTTAAGAGCCAGGTCGCGGAAGGACGGGAGCTCTGGGACGGCGTCCTGGCGTGGCTTGCGGAGAAAGGGGTCGAATATGCGATGAACATCGTCGCAGCGCTTCTCATCTTCCTTGTCGGCTGGCTGGTGATACGCCTTGTCGACCGCGGCATCCGCAAGGCTCTTGCGCGCGGGGGACGGAAGAAACTGCTGGTCAACTTCATCGTGTCTGTCGTGACGAAGAGCTGCTGGGCGCTGCTTCTCGTCACGGTGCTCGGCAGGCTTGGCGTCAACGTCGGACCGCTTGTCGCAGGACTCGGCGTCACGGGTTTCATCCTCGGCTTCGCGTTCCAGGAGTCTCTGGGCAATCTCGCGTCCGGCCTCATGATCGCGATAAACGAACCGTTCAAGGTCGGTGACTTCATCGAGGCTGCAGGGCACATGGGGTCGGTCATCGAGGTCAACATGATGGCGACTGTCATGGCGACGGGCGATAACAAGAGAATCGTGATTCCAAACAAGTCCGCCTGGGGCGGACCCATCGTCAACTACAGCGCGATGGCCACGCGCCGCGTGGACCTGCAGGTGGGGATCGCGTACGGGTCGGACATCGGGCGCGCGCTCGACGTCATCCGCGAGGCGGTCCTCGCCGTGCCGGGCGTCCTCGCCGAGCCGGCGCCGACGGTCGCGACGGCCGCGCTTGCGGACAGCCAGATAACGGTGAACGTGCGTCCGTGGGTCAGGAACGCAGACTACTGGAAGGTCTATGCGGCGACGCTAAAGTCCGTCAAGGAGGAGCTCGCCCGCGCGGGGATCGAGATTCCGTTCCCCCAGGTCGTCGTGCACAAGGCGGACTGAGCGATGGGCGGTCCGGACATTCTCTTCGAGGACGCGGACATCGTCGTCGTCTCGAAGCCTGCGGGCGTGTACGTCCACGCCTCGCCGGGGCACGAGTCCGGCTCGCTTGCCGACGCGCTCGCCGCGGAGCGTCCGGAGATGAGGTCCGTGGGCGGCGAGGGGCGTCCGGGCGTGGTCCACCGCCTCGACGCAGGGACCAGCGGCGTCATGGTGTTCGCGAAGACGCGCCGCGCGTACGCGGCGCTCAGGGAGGCGTTCGAATCTCACGAGGGCGTCGTCAAGAAGTACCTGGCCGTGACGCACGGCGCGCCGAAGCAGAAGAGCGGGACGCTGGAGACGCTGATCGGACGGAAGCCGTGGGACGCGAAGCGGATGGCGGTAGTGGGTCCGGGAGCGGACGGCAGGCGGGCCGTGACGCGCTGGACCGTGCTTGGGCGGCGAAGCGGAATGGCGCTTGTGGAGTTCGTCATCGAGACGGGGCGGATGCACCAGATACGCGTGCACGCCGCGCACCTCGGCGCGCCGATAGTCGGCGATCCGCTCTACGGCGACGCGGAGAGGGACCACCGCGTCGGCATGCGCGCCGGGCGTCCGCTCCTCCATGCAGTCGAGCTGTCCTTTCCGCATCCCGCCACAGGCAGGACGGTGACTTTCGCCGCTCCCCCGCCGCCGGACATGATGTGCTTCTGAGGGACGGCCGCCCCGTTTTTCTGCGGTTTTCTCGCCCTTGAAACTTTTTTGAAAATACCCCCTTGTCAGCTCACCTGAATTTTTGGTACAATATGCACTCGTTCGCCCGGAAGGGACAGAACGCTCGATCTTTGAAAACTGGCAGTTGGAGATTAAAGAGAATTACAACGTATATCGAGATTAGAGGTTAAAATCTTGCTAAGCGTATACGGGCGCACGATGGATGCCTTGGCATCAGGAGGCGATGAAGGACGCGGAAGA
>JAGCFB010000092.1 GCA_017650345.1 Kiritimatiellia bacterium
ACTGGTCTTATCTTGAGCATAGTTCCTCGCTATTTGCACATTGAGACGAAGATATCATCTCATATTCTGCCGCTTTTGTCAATAGGGGGTGGTAAATTCAGTGCCTACAGGCTTCATGCGCTGTGAACTGAATCGCCATGACAAACCTGTAAATCGTTGTCGATTTTATTTTACATCGGTTGCAAATTTATGTTATACTGTAAAAGCTCGGGACGTAGGCAAGCAAGGCTGATCTAGCGAAATAATGATTTTTACGGTTTTTATTACCCCCCAAACACACACACGGCTCCGGTTTTCCCCGGAGCCTTTTCTTTTGTGCGCAAATGGCGGGGACCGGGATCAGTCCGCGCGTCCGCGGCGGATGGCGAACGCGGCGAACGCGACGGAGACTGCGGCGGCGATCGCGGACGCGACGCCGACGGGGAGTCCGCCGGGAACTAGGCCCCAGGGCTGTCCGCCGGTGCCGGGCGTCCAGAGGATGAAGGCGACGATGACGGACGTCATGAACATCCCGGGGATGAGCGTGACGAGCGACGCCGCGCGGCGTCCCTGGCGGACCAGCCAGACTGTCGCGGCCATGAGCGTCGTCGCGGAGAGCATCTGGTTGCCCCACGCGAAGTAGTTCCATAGGTTGGCGAACGACTTGGCGCTCTGGTTCGACCACCACAGCAGCAGCGCGACGGCGAGGATGAGCGGCGTACAGGTCATGATGCGCGTCGGGAGCTTCACCTGGTCGATGCCGAACATCTCAGCCAGGCTCAGGCGCGCGCTGCGCAGCGCCGTGTCGCCGCTCGTGACGGCGAGGACCACGATGGCGAACACCGTGACGCCGCCCATCCACTGTCCGAGGTAGCGCGTCGTGATGTTGCCCAGGACCTTCGGGCCCGCGAGCGCGAGGTTCTCTGGCGCGGTGTTGTAGATCGCGAGCGCGGCGGCGGCCCATATCATGGCGATCACGCCCTCCGCGATCATCATCCCGAAGAACGTCGCGCGGGCCTGGCGCTCGCTCGTCATCGTGCGCGCGACGATGGGGCTCTGCGTCGCGTGGAAGCCGGATATGATGCCGCAGGCGATCGTCACGAAGAGGCACGGGAAGAGCGGGTTCTTCGACTGGAAGTCCGCAAAGCCCGCGCAGTCGTTCAGGATCGCGGGGTCGCGGAGGCCGGCGGCGACGAGCGCGACGGAGATGGCGACGGACCCGACGACGAGAAGCGCGCCGAAGAGCGGATAGACGCGTCCGATGATCTTATCGACCGGGAAGAGCGTCGCGGCGACGTAGTAGGCGAATATCGCGCCGACCGCCCACCAGAAGACGTTCGCGCCGCCGAAAGTCATGCCGATCAGGTTCGCGGGGACGTTGATGAACACGGCGACGACCAGGAGGAGAAGGACGAGCATGATCCACGAGAACACGGCGGAGTACGTCCTGCCGAGGTTGCGCTCGACGATCTTCGGGAGGTTCGCGCCGTTCATCCTGAGGGACATCATTCCGGCGGCGAAATCGTGGACCGCGCCCATGAACACGCAGCCGACTGGGATTATGAGTAGGGCGATCTTGCCGAACTTTATGCCGAGGATGACGCCGATGACGGGTCCGATCCCGGCTATGTTCAAGAGCTGTATGAGCATGTTCTTCCATTCCGGGAGCGGAAGCACGTCAACGCCGTCCGGATTCGCCACGGCCGGGGTCTTGCGGTCGTCAGGTCCGAGCAGCCGCTCGACGATCCTTCCGTAAACGAGATATCCGAGGACGAGGAAGGCGATTCCTCCGAGAAACCATGTCATTTCAGCATTCCTTTTTTTCTTGTTGAAGCGTATCCTCCGGCCGCCGGGCTCCTCACGGCTCGGTCTCAGGAAGCGGCTCCGGGTCGCGCGGACGGAGCAGGAGCGACGGGTTGTCGCGAATCTCCTCCGCGAACTCCTTCAGCGCGCGCGACGCGGCCGCCAGCGACGAGACGGCCTCGTCAACGGCGTTCTTCTGTCCGGCGACGAATCCGCCGACGTCCGAGGAAAGCGCGGAGACGGAGTCGGCGATCGACGAAAGCCTGCTCCACAGCGCCGTGAAGTCGATCCGCTTTATCTTGTCCATGACCTGCGTCGCGGAGTCCGAGAAGCTCTGCAGCATGGACGGCGCGGGCGGAATGTACGGATGCTTCGGCTCCCATGAGATCGGCGCGGCGGGCCTGGGCTCGCCCTTCTGGAAGTTGAGCTCCATGCGCGAAAGCCCGGTTACGCCGCTTGCGCTCACCGTGGCGCGCAGGCCATGCTCGACGAGCGAGCGGACGAGCTCCTCCGGGTCCTCGTCCGCGTCCAGCCGCGCAAGCTTGCGTCCGAACGCCATCTTTATGTAGATGCGCTGGCGGTCGGCGGCGGACGCCTCGCGATACTCGGCGCCGACGAAGGAGATGTCGCGGACCTCGCCGACCTTCACGCCGCGGAAGTTGACCTCGCTCCCGACGCTCAGTCCCGAAACGGGGTCGTCGTAGTACGTCTCCGCGAAGAACTCGCCTCGCCTGTCGCCGTACCCGCCGAAATAGACGAGCAGTCCGACGACCGCCGCGACGCCGAGCACGACGGCGATTCCGACCTTTACGTAGCTTGCGTGTCCGCTGCCTGCCATGACCTACCTGCCTCCCCTGTTGAAGAACAAACGGACGAATTCGTCGTCCGACCCCTCCGCGAGCGAGCGCGGCTCGCCGAGCGCGACCATTCCGCCGCGGGCCTTGTCGAACATGGCGCAGCGGTCAGCTATCTTGAAGATGCTCGGAAGCTCGTGCGTGACGACGACGAACGTCATGCCCTTCTCGTCGCGGAGCTTCAGCACGAGGTCGTCGAGCGCGGCGGAGGTGAGCGGGTCCAGCCCCGCGCTCGGCTCGTCAAGGAACACGACCTCCGGATCCAGCGCCATCGCGCGCGCGATCGCCGCGCGCTTGCGCATTCCGCCGGATATCTCGGACGGCGCCTTGTCCGCCGCGTCCGCCATGCCGACGTCGTCCAGGAGCGCCATCGCCCGCTCGCGGCGCTCGCGGCGTCCGAGCCTGGTGAACTCCTCCAGCGGAAGCATCACGTTCTCGAGGCAGGTCATCGATCCGAAGAGCGCGCCGGACTGGTACATGACGCCGATGGTCCGGAACAGGCGGTCGCGCGTGGCGGGCCTCCATTCCATCCCGGCGACGCGAAGCTCGCCGGCGAGGACGGGGTTGAGTCCGATCATGTGCTTCATGACGGTTGACTTGCCGCAGCCGGATCCGCCGAGGAGCGCGAACACCTCGCCGCGCGAGACGGTGAAGCTGACGTCCCGCAGGACCGTGCGTCCGGGGTATCCGGCGTCCACATGCTCCAGCTGGACGGCCGGAGCCTGCTCCTCTGCCGCGGCGGTGGACATCAGCCGACCTCCAGCGACGGCGCGACGTCGATGCGCATCGCGTCCTCGCCCGTTATGTTCCGCCTGTAGTAGGCGAGCCCCGCGATCATCGCGCCGTTGTCGCCGCAGTACTTCGGCCTGGCCATGAGAAGCTCCACGCCCGCCCTGGCGGCCACGTCGGAAAGGACGTCGCGGAGGCGCGAGTTGAGCGACACTCCGCCGCCGAGGATGAGCGAGCGGCACTTGCGGCGTCCGAGGACGCGGCGCGTGCGGTCGGCGACGGCCTGCACGATGGCTTCCTGGTAGGACGCCACGACGCGCGCGACCTCGCGGGTCACGGACTGACCTTCCGCGTACTCGAGCGTCGGCGCGTCCGCCGGCGGGGAGAGAAGCTCCGGATGCTGCTGGACGTGGCGCAGGAGCGCGGTCTTGAGTCCGGAGAACGACACGCACAGGTCCGCCGGGAGTCCGGCGAGCGCGCTCACGCCCTCGCGCGGATGCCCCTTCGGGAACGGGATCAGCTCCGACGCCCCGAGCGCCTTCTTCGCGATCCTGTCGATCTTGGGTCCGCCGGGGTATCCCAGTCCGAGAAGCTTCGCCGCCTTGTCGAACGCCTCGCCGGCGGCGTCGTCGAGCGTCTGGCCGAGCGTCCTGTAAACGCCGTACTCCGGCATGTCGAACCAGACGGTGTGTCCGCCCGAGATGGCGAGCCCGACGGCGGGCATGGCGGATTCGGGTGCGAGGGCGGCGGGAGCCGGATCGCCGGCGTCGCGGAGGAACGGGGTGTGGAGGTGGGCCTCGATGTGGTTTATCGCGACGAGGGGGACGCCGAGGGACATGGCGATCCCCTTTGCGGCGTTGAGTCCGACGATGAGCGCCGGCGAGAGTCCGGGTCCGTACGTCACGGCCACCTCGTCGATACGTCCGCCGGGCGCGGTCTCACGGAACTTCGCGATCGCCGTGTTCACGACCTTGGAGATCTTCTCGACGTGCGCGCGCGACGCGATCTCCGGGACCACGCCGCCGTACGGCTGGTGGAGCGGTATCTGCGTATAGACGACGTTGGAGAGGACCTCGCGTCCGTCCCTCACCACCGCCGCCGCGGTTTCGTCGCAGCTGGTCTCTATCCCGAGAATGTTCATTTCCGCGCCGTCACCAGAACTTCCACCAGGGGCGCGGCTCGGCCTTGACTCCGCCTGCCTTCCTGTACATCTCCTGGACGCTGCTCTGTCCGGCGGTCTCCGGGTCGCGGATGAGCTCGTTGCCGCGGAACTCGAGCGCGTTCGGAAGCGACCAGAACTCGCTTCTGAGGAAGAAGTCGTTGTCCGCCCTGTGGATGACGATCACCTCGCCCGTAGGCAGGATCGAGATCGTCGGCGGCGTGCGCTTGACCATGCCGCCGAGGTCCGTCGTCTGCCACTTGCGGCTGCCGGCGCCCTCGTCGCGCGCGGAGAGGAACAGGTGCTCGCGCCCCCTGCGCGTCCACTGCAGAAGCTCGAACTCGCGGTTGAGCCCCTTCCTGTTCGCGAACATCTGGAGCGCGCGGGATATCTTCATGCCCGGCACGACGTCGAACGCGCGGTACTGCCCCTCGTAGCGGATCCCGTTGTGGACCAGGACGGGGCGCGCGAGGTAGCGACGCGGCTCGCGCAGGAAGTAGTGGTTGTTCAGGAACGTCTCGAGGAGCTGACCCTCGTTCTTCCTGATGCGGAACGGCGAGACGAACGGCGCCTGGCGCGTCCGGTCGAGCTGCTCCTTGGTCGATGCCTTGAAGACCTCGACGAGAAGCATGTCTGACGACGCGGTCCCGTCGACGGTGACGACGTCGGGCGACATGTTCTTCACGTCTATGACGGCCCTCACCTTCTCTCCGACGACGATCTCGACCTCGTCGAGGGACATATCGACGGAGATCTCGCTTATAGGCGGCTCCGCGAGGGCCAGAAGCGGTGCGGCGAGCGCCAGCAGCGCGGCTTTGGTTCTTGCGTTCATGATTCGGCTCCCTTCTCTTCTCTTTCTTGACAGGATTTCAGGCCTCCACTTCGAGTCCGTCGTACGCGGGCTCCACACCCTCCGGAAGCATCTTCAGCCATTCGGCGTGGGTGTAGTCGTGGCACATGTGGACGAGGAATGCGCGCTTCGGGGCGATGCGCGAGATGTACTCCAGCGAGCGCGGGAGGCTGAGGTGCGTCGAGTGCTCGCGGACCCTGAGGCAGTTCAGCACCATGACATCCACGCCTGCGAGCGCGCCGACCGCCTCGTCCGAAAGCTCGTGGCAGTCGCTCACGTATCCGATCCTCCCGCCTGTCGCCGGGTCGCGCAGGAGGTATCCGCAGCACGGGAAGGAGTGCTCCACGCGGAGCGCGCGCACCTCGACGCCGCAGACGGAGAACGGGGACGTGTTGTCCGTGAACTCGATCTGCGGACGGAAGAGTCCGTTCTTCCCGCCCTCCGCGCTTATGTACGGGAATATCGCGCGCATCTGCGCGATTGTCTCGGGAAGCGCATGGCACTTCATGGGCTTGCCGACGATGCGGAAGGTGCGTCCGTTCGCCCCGGGCGCGGTCGGGTCGCACGGGACCTTCTCGCCGTTGATCGTGTTGAAGCGGCGGACGTCGTCGAAGCCCGCGACGTGGTCCATGTGGGCGTGGGTGAGGAGGATCGCGTCAACCTTGCGGATCCCGTACTCGACGCACGCGAGGCGCATCTCGGGCGGCGTGTCGATCAGGAACGCGCCGCCTGCGACGGAAACGTAGGCGCCGCACCTGCGGCGCCTGTCGCGCGGGTCGGACGAGGTGCAGACCGGACAGTCGCATCCGATCTGCGGAACCCCGACCGAAGTCCCCGTCCCTAGAAACCGGAACTTCACTTACTTCTTGTCGGGCATCTTGCCGGACTTGAAGTACTGCTCGATCTCCTCGAGCGTGCGGCCCTTGGTCTCGGGGAGGAAGAACGCCGCCGTGATGAAGTAGATCACCGTGAAGCCGGCGAGGCAGTAGAACACCGCCGGGAAGCCCCAGGCGTCCTTCCACGCCGGGAACACCGTGGCGATCGTGGCGGAGACGCCCTGGTTGATGATCATCGCGATGGACATGCCGGTCGCGCGGATGCGGGTGGGCATGAGCTCGGAGAGCGCGAGCCACACGCAGACGCCCGGGCCGACGGCGTAGAACGCGATGAACATGAAGAAGAACGCGGTCGCGATGACGCCGGTCGTCATGGAAGCGGCGACCACGCCCTTCGTGATGAGAAGGAACGTAGTCGCGACGCCGCAGAGTCCGAGGATGATGCCGCCGGTGCCGAGCTTGAGGAGGAACTTGCGTCCCTTCTTGTCCACGAGCGCGCAGGCGACGATCGTCATGAACACGTTGACGAGCTTGATCGCGAGGTCGGAGAAGTTGGCGAGGACGCCCTCCATGCCGGTCGCCTTGAAGATGTCAACCGTGTAGTTGAGGACGGAGTTGATGCCGGTCGCCTGGTTGCAGCCGAGGATGACGACGGCGAGCAGGAACGGATAGACGTACTTGCGCTGGAAGAGCGTGTCGCCGACGGACGCCTGCGCGATCGCGGCCTTCTCGGCCTCGGCGGCCTTGTCCGCCGCGATCATCTCGTCGAGGATCTCCTTGGCCTTCTCCTCGCCGTTGTTCGCGGCGAGCGAGGCGAGCGCCTCATCCTTGCGGCCCTTCTTGTAGAGCCAGCGCGGGGACTCCTTGAGCCAGAACGCGCCGATGAAGAGGATGAGTCCCGGAACGGCGGAGCAGAGGAAGATCGTCTGCCACGCGACGGACCAGCCCTTGATCTGGTCGGCGGCGACCCAGCCCTTGATCATCTCGAACGTCACCTCGTACTTGGACGGCTCGACGCCGGCGGCCGCGGCGGCCTCTTCGATGAACGGCTTGAGGATCTTGTCGGAATCGCCCACCCAGCCCGTCACGACGAGGCCGATCACGGCAGCGAAGGCGAGACCGATAGTGAGGAGGAGCTGGAACATGCCCGTGCCCTTGCCGCGCGAGTCGGAGTCGAGGCACTCGGCGAGGTACATCGGGACCACCACGCCGACGAGGCCGGCGGACGCGCCCTGGAGCGTGCGGCCGAGCGTCAGGAGCGCGAAGTTGCCGCCCTCGAAGACGCCGGAGAGGCAGATGATCGGAATGGAGATGAAGAAGCAGAAGGCGGACGCTATGATGATCTTCTTGCGTCCGAGCCACTCGGAGAGCGATCCGGCGAAGAGCGACGAAAGGACCGAACCCCAGAGAACCGCGCCCACGATGAGTCCGAGCTGGCCGGACGAGTAGTTGGACGTGTTCCGCACGTACGGAAGCGCGGCCGCGATCACGCCCACGTCGATGCCGTAGATGAGCCCGCCCAGGCCGGCCATTATCAGCAGGTACTTAGCATATCGCCGGACGCTTGCCGGCAGGTTCTTTATGTCGCTCATTTTTTGTTCCCCATTGTTTGTTTTGGTTTGAAACTTCCGTACTATTATATCAAATTATCGCATATTCAACACGCGCCGCCTTCAATTTGGCGGTCCGGCACCAGCCGGAAGCCGATCTCGGAGAGCGGACGCGTCACGAAATCGCGCTCCGCCGCGCGCGGATGCGGAAGCGTCAGATCCGGAGCGTCGCGGACGATCCCGCCGAAGTCGATCAGGTCGATGTCGATGACGCGAGGACCGTTCCTGACCGTCCTCACGCGCCCCATCGCGTCCTCCACGGCGTGCATCCGCCGCGAGAACTCCTCCGGCGAAAGGTCCGTGTCGAGCAGGGCCGCCTGGTTCAGGAACTTCATGTGCGCGAACTCCTCCGGGACACCGACCGGCTCCGTCTCGACGACGGAGCTCGCCGCGACGAGCCGCGTCGCCGGGAAGTCCGCCAGCGCGGCGAGCGCCCTGGCGAGGTTCGCCGCGCGATCGCCCATGTTCGAGCCGAGAGAGACCGCCGCGCGCGTCATGCGAGGCCGTTCTGCTGCGCGACGAGCGCATCCGCGCCGTACATCTTGCGGAGCTTCGGCTTCTCGATCTTGCCGGTCGGGTTGCGCGGGACATCCGCGAAGATGATCTTCCTCGGACGCTTGTAGCGCGGAAGCCCCATGCAGAACTCGTTGACGCCGGCCTCGTCCAGGCTCGCGCCCTCCTTGACGGATATGATCGCCGCGGCGACCTCGCCGAGTCGCGCGTCGGGAAGTCCGATCACGGCGACGTCCTTCACCGCCGGATGCGCCCGCAGGAAGTCCTCGATCTGCACCGGGTACAGGTTCTCGCCGCCGGTGATGATGACGTCCTTCTTGCGGTCCACCAGATAGATGAACCCGTCCTCGGACTCCTTGGCCATGTCGCCGGTGAAGAGCCAGCCGTCTTCCAGCACCTCGGCGGTCGCTTACTCGTCCTTGTAATAGCGGAGCATGACCCCGACGCCCTTGACCGCGAGCTCGCCGACTTCGCCGCGCTTGACCGACCGGCGCTGTTCGTCGACGATCATCGTCTCCCAGCCGTACCCCGCGACGCCGATCGCGCCGACGTGGTCGATGTTCTCGATGCCGAGGTGGACGCAGCCCGGGCCGGTCGACTCGGAGAGGCCGTAGTTGGTGTCGTACTGGTGGTTCGGGAAGACCTTCCGCCAGCGCGCGATGAGCGCGGGCGGGACGGGCTGCGCGCCGATGTGCATGAG
>JAGCFB010000093.1 GCA_017650345.1 Kiritimatiellia bacterium
ATCGACAACTACGACTCGTTCACATACAACATCGTCCAGGGACTCGGCGCGCTCGGCGCGGACGTCCGGGTGGTCCGCAACGACGAGATCGACGTCGCGGGGATCGCCGCGCTCGATCCCGGCGCGATAATCTTCTCGCCGGGGCCGGGCAACCCCGACTCGGCCGGCGTCACGCTCGAGGCGGTGCGCGCGTTCGCGGGGAAGGTTCCGCTCTTCGGGATATGCCTCGGACACCAGGCGATAGCGCAGGCGTTCGGCGGACGGATCGTCCGCGCCAGGCGTCTCATGCACGGCAAGACGAGCCGCCTCAGGCACGACGGGCGCGGACTCTTCGCGGGGCTCGACCAGGGCTTCGTCGCGATGCGCTACCATTCGCTCGCGGTCGATCGCGAGACGCTTCCGGACTGCTTCGAGATAACGGCGGAGAGCGAGGACGGAGAGATAATGGGGCTCCGCCACAAGACGCTCCCCATCGAGAGCGTGCAGTACCATCCGGAGTCCGTCGGCACTCCGCAGGGCGCGCGCCAGCTCGCGAACCTGATCGAGCTCGCCACCGGCAGGCGCATGCGCAGGAGCGCCACGGCGTCCGTCCGCAAGGCGATACTCGTGCGCGCGCTGGACGGCGCGATGCCGGGCGAGGAGGAGAGCGAGGGCTTCTTCTCCGCCGTCATGGCGGGCGAGGTGGGCGAGCCGGAGCTGGCGGCGTTCCTTACGGCGCTCGCGAAGGCGCCCTTGACGGCGGACGCGCTGACAGGCGCGGCGCGCGCTATGCGCGATGCGGGCGTGAAGATCGACCTTGGCGGAATCGACGCCGTCGATATCGTCGGCACGGGGGGCGACGGCGCGGGGACGTTCAACGTCTCGACCACGGCGGCGTTCATCGCGGCGGGCGCGGGCGTTCCGGTCGCGAAGCACGGCAACGTCGCCTCGACGTCCGCGTGCGGATCGGCGGACGTCCTGCGCGCGCTCGGGTACAACCTCGCGGCGTCCGCCGAGACGGTTGCGCGCTGCGTACGCGACGTCGGCATCGGCTTCCTCTTCGCGAAGGAGCTGCATCCGGCCATGCGCTTCGCCGCGCCGGTCAGGCGCACGCTCGGCTTCCGCACGGTGTTCAACCTGCTGGGTCCGCTCACGAACCCCGCAGGCGTCCGCCGCCAGGTGATCGGCGTGCCGGACGAGCGCATCGCCATGACGTTCGCGGAGACGTTCCGCCGGCTCGGATCCACTCGCTCGATGATAGTGTCCGGCGAGGGCGGACTCGACGAGATAAGTCCGTGCGGCTTCACCTTCGTCTCGTCGCTGGAGGGCGGCGCGGTCAGGAATTCGCTCCTGGACGCGGGCGCGGCGCTCGGCGAGCGGCACGCGGTGTCGGAGATACGGGGTGCGGACGCGGAGTCGAACGCGAAGCTTCTGCGCGGGATCCTGGAGGGGTCCGTGCGCGGCGCGTACCGCGCGGCGGCGCTGGAGAACGCGGCTGCGGCGATACTTGTCGGAGGGAAGGCGCGGGACTACGCGGAGGCTCTCGCCCTGGCGGCGGAGTCCGTCGATTCCGGACGCGCCCTCGCCAAGCTCGACGCCCTCGTCGCGGCGGCTCGTCCGGTTTGACATTTCCGCCGATATTTGATAATATTTCCCCCGTTTTTTCTGAAAACAGGAAAGAAGCAACATGAAAGAGATCAACGGAGAGCTCGTCGCGAAGGGTCTGAAGGTGGCGATCGTCGCGAGCAGGTTCAACAGCTTCCTGGTGGAGCAGCTCGTCAAGGGCGCGGTCGATGCGTTCGTGCGGATGGGCGGCGACGAAGGCGACCTGACGCTCGTGCGCGTCCCGGGCGCGTACGAGCTTCCGCTCGTCGCGAAGCGCCTCGCCGAGGGCGGCGCCGACGCGGTCGTCTGCCTTGGCGCGGTCGTGCAGGGCGCGACGTCGCACGCGACGCTCATCAACTCCACGACGTCCGAGGCCTTCAGCAGGATTTCGCTCAAGACCGGCGTGCCCGTCCTCGACGGCGTCGTCGCGGCCGAGAACCTCGAGCAGGCCGTCGAGCGCTGCGGCACCAAGCAGGGCAACAAGGGCTTCTCCGCGATGCAGAGCGCCGTCGAGATGGCGGGCGTCATGAAGAAGCTGGCGATTTAACAGACAACAAAACAGAAAGAGACCACAACATGGCCAAAGAAGTGAAGAAGGTGGCGTTCCTCACGGCGGGCGGACTCGCCCCGTGCCTGAGCTCGTCGATCGGATTTCTCATCAACGAGTACAACAGGGTCGCGCCCGGCGTCGAGATGATCGGCTACGTGAACGGCTACATGGGCCTGCTCAAGGGCGACTCCATCCCGGTGACGGACGCCGTGCGCAAGAACGCGCTGATCCTCACGCGCCACGGCGGCTCGCCGATCGGCAACAGCCGCGTGAAGCTCACGAACGTCAAGGACTGCGTCAAGCGCGGACTCGTCAAGGAGGGCGAGGATCCCCTGAAGGTCGCGGCCGACCAGCTCGTCAAGGACGGCGTGGACGTCCTGCACACGATCGGCGGCGACGACACGAACACGACGGCGGCGGACCTCGCGGCTTACCTCGCGACGAACAACTATCCGCTCATCGTGGTCGGACTCCCCAAGACGATCGACAACGACGTCTATCCGATCAAGCAGTCGCTCGGCGCGTGGACGGCGGCCGAGGAGGGCGCGAAGTTCTTCATGAACGTCGTCAAGGAGAACAGCGCCAACCCGCGCGCTCTCACGATCCACGAGGTCATGGGCCGCAACTGCGGATGGCTCACCTACAAGACGGCGCAGTACTACCGCAAGATGCTCAGGCGCGCCAAGTTCCTGCCCGAGTTCAACCTCTCGCGCGAGCGCCAGGAGGTCCACGCCGTCTATGTGCCGGAGTCCAAGATCGACTTCGCGGCCGAGGCCGAGCGCCTTCTGCCGATCATGGACAAGTGGGACAGCGTCAACATCTTCGTGTCCGAGGGCGCTGGCGTCGCGGACATCATCAAGGAGATGAAGGAGCGCGGCGAGGACGTCCCGGTCGATGCGTTCGGACATCCGAGGCTCGACAAGGTCAACGTCGGACAGTACATCGGCAAGCGCTTCGGCGAGATGCTCCGCGCCGAGAAGGTCCAGGTTTTCAAGTCCGGCTACTTCGCCCGCGCGGCGGCGCCGAACAAGAAGGACCTCAAGCTCATCGAGAAGTGCGCCAAAAAGGCCGTCGAGTGCGCCCTCGCGGGCGAGTCCGGCGTGATCGGACCCGACGAGGACCAGGGCGCTAAGATCCGCGCGTGCGAGTTCCCGCGCATCAAGGGCGGCAAGCCGTTCAACGTGCGCAAGGGATCCTTCCGCAAGATGCTCGAGGAGATCGGCCAGCCCAACCCGCGCAAGAAGCGCACGGCGAAGTAAACGCACCCCGAATGGAGGCTTGACATGGCAGAGGAGTCTAGGAAGGGCGTCGTCGTCGAGTTCGACTTCGCCGCCATCGACGGCGCTGAGCTTCTGTACTCGACGACCGCGGCGCTCATGAAGGAGAACGACATCCCCTTCGACAGGCGCGCCGAGGCCGTCCATCTCTACGGCGGGAACTACCAGGGCGGACTCTCCGAGTACTTCTCCGTCGTCAAGACGAAGAAGACCGCCGCGAAGGCGGCCAAGGACCTCGCCGAGCTCTTCAAGACGGCGCTCGAAAGGGAGCTTCCCTCCGCCGTCACGCCCGAGTTCAGGGCGTTCGTCAAGACGCTTTCGGACAAGGGCCTCAAGGTCGTCATCGCGACGCGCGCGGACGCCGACAAGGCGGCCGAGGCGTTCGGCGACCTGGTCGGCGAGAACGTCACCATCTACCAGGAGACGTCGCAGTGCTACGGCTGCGTGAAGTGGGACGCCTGGCGCCGCGCATGCGCGCACAACCGCCTCCACAACTACCTCGCGGTCGCGGTCACCGGCTCCGGGTTCGGCGTCAAGAGCGCGCTGCTCGCCGGAATGGCGTCCGTCGCGGTCATCCGCGACAACGTCGCGTACCAGGACTTCGGCGGTGCGGACGAGATGGTGCCCAGGCTCGACGAGTCCGTCGCCAAGACCATCCTTCGCATGCTGAAGGCGTGAGGACCCAGGGACGATGACCGGAATAGAGAGGCTCCACTCCATCATGACCCGTCTGCGCGATCCGCAGACGGGTTGCCCTTGGGACAGGGAGCAGACGCTCGAGTCGCTGAAGCCGTGCCTCCTCGAGGAGACGCACGAGCTTCTCGCGGCGATGGACCGCCCCGGCGACAAGGCCAACTACGTCGAGGAGCTGGGAGACGTCCTCCTCCAGGTCATGTTCCAGTGCGTCATGGCCGAGCAGGAGGGACGCTTCTCGTTCGACGACGTCGCCAACGCGATTTCCGACAAGCTGGTCCACCGCCATCCGCATGTTTTTGGAGACGTTGACGCGAAGGATTCCGCGACAGTCCTGCGCAACTGGGAGCAGATCAAGCAGATGGAGCATAAGAAGGAGGCGCGCCACTCGGCGCTCGACGGCGTCCCCGCCGCGCTTCCCGCGCTCCTGAAGGCCCAGCGCACGCAGGAGAAGGCCGCGCGCGTCGGCTTCGACTGGAAGGACGCGTCCGGCCCCATGGAGAAGATCCGCGAGGAGCTTTCCGAGCTTGAATCCGAGATCGCCGCGCGCAAGAGCGACAGGCCGGCCGACTCCGACAGGGTCAAGGGCGAGCTGGGCGATCTCATCTTCGCCGTCTGCAACCTCGCGCGCCACCTCAAGGTCGATGCCGAGAGCGCGGTCGAGCTCACCACCTCCAAGTTCTCCAGCCGCTTCCGCGCGGTCGAGTCTGGCGCGAAGGCGCAGGGGCGCAGCCTCAAGGACATGGCGCTCGCCGAGATGGACGCGCTCTGGGACAAGGCGAAGGAAGAGGAGCGGAACTGAACGGCAGGCGGTCCGATTTTGGACCGGTGTCCGTGCGGAAGGGCTGGCGCGAGGCGAGATGAACATAGAGATGCTAGAGCCGCATGGATTCTGCGCCGGCGTGACTGGCGCGCTGCGCAAGGCGCTGCGGCTTGCGGACTCCGTGCAGCGCTCAGGCGGACGGACCGTTCCGCTCTACTGCCTCCACGAGCTGGTCCACAACGAGATAGTCGTCTCCGAACTGAAGTCGCGCGGATTCACCTTCGTCGAAAGCCTCGTCGAGGTTCCCGAGGGCGCGACGGTCCTCTTCTCCGCGCACGGAGTGAGTCCGGCGGTCCGCGCCAAGGCGGAGTCCCGCAGGCTGAACGTCGTCGATGCGACTTGTCCGTTCGTCACGCGCGTCCATGACGCCGCGCGGAAGTTCGCGGAGCGCGGACTCCGCGTTGTCGTGATCGGCAAGGCGTCCCACGCCGAGGTGAAGGGCATCCTAGGCGAGGTTCCCGGCGCAAGCGTCGTCGCTGGCGTGGAGGATGTCGCGAGGCTGGAGCCGCCGGACGCCGGACGTCCGACGATAGGCGTCGTCAGCCAGACGACGATGAACGCGGACGAGGTGCGCGAGATCGTGGACGCGCTTCGCGGACGGTTCGAGGTGGAGACGATGGCGGACGTCTGCGGCGCGACGAAGGAGAGGCAGGACGCGGTGAAGGCGTTCGACGGCGACGCGCTTCTCGTTCTGGGCAGCGCCAATTCGTCCAACACGCGCAGGCTCTGCGAAGTCGCGCGGTGCAGGACCTTCCGCGCGGGGACCATGGATGAGGTCCGCGCGCTCGATTTGACGGACGTGGTCCGCCTCGGAGTGACGAGCGGAGCATCCACGCCGGAGGAGTTTTTCAACAGCGTAATCAAGGAACTGAAGGACAGATGAAGAAGCTCATTGCAGTTGGGGCGATGCTTTGCGCCACGGCGCTTTTCGCCGACGTGTACATCATCGACGGACAGCGCGTGGAAGGCGAGGTCCATGAGGAGGGCGGCGTGAGGACGCTTTGCACGGACGAGCTGTGCATGGTGCTGCCGGAGGACGCGGTCAAGGTCGAGGACGGCGAAGGGGCGTCCGGGATCGTCGCGGACATCGCCGTCGGACTGGAGTCCGGCGACGAGGATGGTGACGAGGAGGACGCGTCCGTCCGCATCCGCGAAGGCTACATGGACGCGAAGGAGTTCATTGCGTTCCTGAACGGCGAGGACGGCGGCGGTGCGGGGTCCTCTTCGCTCGCCGGGAAGTCCTGGTGGCTCGTTCTCGTGCTGGTCCTCTTCGGCGGACTCTGCATGAACCTCACTCCGTGCGTGCTGCCGATGGTTCCGATCAACCTCATGGTGATCGGGAAGTCCGCCGTCCGCGGCGCGCTGTACGGACTCGGCATCGCCATCGCCTACGGCGCGCTCGGGCTTCTCGCCGCGCTCGGCGGCATGGCCTTCGGCGAGATACAGGGGAGCCCCTGGTTCAACGCCGCGATAGCCGTCCTCTTCGTCCTGCTCGCCCTTGCGCTGATGGACGTGTTCTTCATCGACCTTTCCGGAAGGCGCGGCGGGTTCGCGCAGAAGAAGTCCGCCATGCTCCCCGGCCTCTTCGCGTTCTTCATGGGCATGGTGAGCGCCGTCCTCGCGGGCGCGTGCGTCGCGCCGATCCTCATCGCGGTGCTGCTGCTGACGGCGGACCTCTCCGCGCAGGGAAGCCGCCTCGCGCTCCTGCTGCCGTTCCTGCTCGGAATCGGCATGGCGCTTCCGTGGCCGTTCGCTGGCGCTGGGATGCAGGTCCTGCCCAAGCCGGGCGCGTGGATGAAGACGGTGAACAAGGTCTTCGGCGCGATCGTCCTCGGCTTCGCCGCGTGGTACGGCTACCTCGCCTACAGGGGCTTCGCCGGAACCGCGGCGCCCGTCCCTGCCGCGTCCGACGCTGAGGGCGACGGCGTGATCGCCGCGACGCCTGCGACGTTCGACGAGGTGTTCAACGACGTGGAGCTTCCGGTCCTGGTCGATTGCTGGGCGTCGTGGTGCAAGAACTGCGCGGCGATGGAGGCGACGACGCTGGCCGACGGGGAGGTGCGCGCCGCGCTCGCCCGCTACACGGTTGTCAGGCTCCAGGCGGAGGACATCCGCGAGCTGAAGAAGCTCGAGGGGTTCGAGGACGTCAGGGGGCTTCCGGCGTTCGTGATCTTCGAATGAGCGCGGAGGAGCTGATAGCCTTTGCGGGGAAGGTCCTGAAGGTGGACCCCGCGACGCTGTCGCTGGACACCGGCTACGGGACGATACCTGAGTGGGACAGCGTCAACCACCTCCGCCTCGTCATGGAGGTGGAGAAGCGCTTCGGCGTCTCCTACGCGCTTGAGCGCATCCCGTCCATGCTTACCCTCCGCTCCTTCCTCCCCTAGTCCGCTCAGGGCGGGAGGTTGCCATTTGTCGCGCAAGATAGTATAATCTTAGCATGACAAACGACTTGTTCGACCTTGACAGGGCGAAGTGCCTCAAGTGCGGCGCGTGCGTGCGCGACTGCGCGTTCCGCGCGCTGCGCGCGGACGCGGACGGATATCCGTCCATGGCCTACCCCGACCGCTGCATGCGCTGCCAGCACTGCCTCGCCGTATGCCCTTCCGCCGCGATCGCGTTCGACGGGAAGCGTCCGGACGACTCCGTCCCCGCCGGCGGACTGGAGCTTCCTTCCGCCGCCTCCGTCGAGAACTGGCTCAGGACGCGCCGCTCGATGCGCAGCTTCGCGAAGGAGGACGTCGATCGCGCGACGCTGGACCGCGTCCTCCGCGCGCTCGGCAACTCGCCGACGGGGTGCAACGCGCGCGCCCTCACATTCAACTGCCTCCCCGACCGCGCGTCCATGGACCGCTTCCGCCAGCTCTTCATCAAGGCGATAGAGCGCCACCGCGACGGACAGAAGCTCCTTCCGCGCTGGCTCGCCGTCCCGGCCATCAAGCTGCGCAACGGCGGCGAGGACATGTTCTTCCGCAACGCGCCCGGGATGCTGATAGTCACTTCCGACGAGACGGACAAGGCCGTCGCGACGCCGCGCGAGGACGTCACGATCGCGTGCGCAAACTTCGAGCTGCTCGCCAACGCGAACGGCATCGCCACGTGCTGGTGCGGGTTCCTGAACCTCGTGCAGAAGGAGGTGCCGGAGCTGCTGGAGGCGACCGTCGGCATACGCCGCACGACCCCGTTCTACGCGATGCTGTTCGGACGCGCGGCGGTGCGCTACAGGCGCGGCGTGCAGCGCGACGGATACGCGAAGGTCGTCTATATGGACGGCGCCGGCGCGGCGGACTGAACTTCACAAAAACAACAAACAACCAACCCTAAGGAGAAAAGAAAATGGCGGAGGCTTCATACGAGGTTAGCGACTTCGGAACGACGAAGTACGGGGAGAAGGCGCGCAAGTTCACGCTCAAGGGCGCGGGCGGCGTGGTCCTCGAGGTCAGCGACTACGGCGGGAAGGTCGTCAGGCTCTTCACGCCCGACCGCGACGGCAACATGAAGGACGTCGTCGTCGGGTTCGACGATCCGTCCGGCTGGGACAACGGCGACCCCTACTGGGGCTGCATCATCGGACGCTACGGCAACCGCATCGGCGCGGGCCGCTTCACCATGGATGGCGTCGAGTACAAGCTTCCCGCGCTCAACAACGCCCCGGCCGGGATCGGGTGCAACCTCCACGGAGGCGCGCGCGGATGGGACGCGTACGTGTGGGGAGCGGAGCCGTTCGTCAACGGCGACGACGTCGGCGTCGTGTTCATGCACGTCTCGCCCGACGGCGACGAGGGCTTCCCCGGCAAGGTCGAGGTCAAGGTCACGTACACGCTCACGGCGGACAACGTGTGGCGCGTCGAGTACGAGGCCGTCCCCGACAGGAAGACGCCCATCAACATGACGCAGCACGTCTATTTCAACTTCAAGGGCGAGTCCGGCGGCACCATCGAGGACCACGTCCTCACCATCCCCGCGTCCGCGACGACGCCGACCGACCCCGGACAGATCCCGACCGGCGAGATACGCCCCGTCGATGGCACGCCGTTCGATTTCCGTCAGGGAATGCGCATCGGCGAGCGCATCAACGAGCCCGACGAGCAGCTCGAGATCGGCAAGGGCTACGACCACAACTGGGTCCTGGACGAGGGCGTGATGGCCGGCGGCAAGGGCGGACTCGTCATGGCCGGCGAGCTGTTCTGTCCGCTCAACGGACGCTGCGTCGAGGTCTGGACGACCGAGCCGTGTCTCCAGGTCTATACCGCCAACTGGGCGAGCTACGACCAGAAGGCCAAGGGCGGCGAGCACCTCTCGTTCCGCTGCGGCATCGCGATGGAGACGCAGCACGCGCCCGACTCGCCCAACAAGCCGCAGTGGCCGACGACCTTCGTCGAGCCCGGCGAGACGTACCGCTCGATGACCGAGTTCCGCTTCTTCGCGGACTGACGAAAGGGAGTCCGTCCATGAAGCTGCGCAACATTGCAGTCGCCGCTCTCGCGCTCGCGGCCTTCGCCGCCGGCGCGGAGCCCGTCATGGTTTCCCTCGTCACGCCCGTCCAGTTTCCGTCCAGGGACTGCGACATCGCGGGGTTCGGCCTCTCGTTCATCTACGGCGAAAGCCGTAACTTCACCGGATTGAAGATCGGCGTCGTCCAGCGCGCGGCCGGCGCGTTCGACGGCGTCGGCGTCGGCGGCGTCAACATCGCCGGCGGACGCATCCGCGGCGGACAGGTCGGCCTCGTGAACTGGAACTGCCACGAGGACGCCGCCTGGGAGAACCGCTCCTCCGGCGCGCAGATCGGACTGGTCAACTACGCCGGGGCGTTCTGCGGACTCCAGTACGGACTGCTCAACGTCAACAAGGGTCCGTTCACCGGATGCCAGGACGGCATGGTCAACTGCACCGACGACGTCACCGGATTCCAGATCGCATACGTAAACGTGGCGAGCGGACGCGTCCGCGGCGGACAGCTCGGACTCCTCAACTTCGCCGACACGATGGAGTGCGGACTTCAGGTCGGCATCGTCAACATCATTGCCCACAACGGCTGGCTGCCGGTCCTTCCGCTTGTGAACGGACACTTCTGACGGAGGCATGATCCGCCCGGTGGACATGGCAAGGCTGCCGCTCGTCGCCACAGCGCTTTTGGCGGCGGGCTGCGGTCTTTTCCGCTTCGGCGGCGAGCCGTACCCGGCCACGGTCGAGGAGGGCTTCGAGGAGCTCTTCAACGGAAGCGACGTCTCCGGCTGGGAGGGCGCGACCGCCATGTACGGCGTTGACGAGTCCGAGCCTGGCGTCCTCCAGTGCTTCCCCGAACGCCGCATACCGGCAGGGGAGCGCCCCGACCTGCGCACCTCCCGCAGCTTCACAAACTTCGTCCTTCGCTTCGAGTTCTGCATGTCCGAGAACGCCAACAGCGGACTCGGCGTCCGCATGGAGCCGGGGAAGGACGCCGCGTACTTCGGGATGTGCGAGCTCCAGCTGCTCGACGACGGCGGACGCGAGTACATCGACCCGGCGACCGGCGCGGACAGGCAGGAGGCGTGGCGCTACGCGGCGTCCGTCTGGGGCGTCGTCCCGGCGCGGCGCGACAATCCCGCCGGACGGGAGAAGGGCTTCGCCGGCGGCGGAAGCTACATGAGGAAGTCCGGGAGCTGGAACTTCGAGGAGGTCCGCGTCGCCGGCAGCGAGGTGGAGGTGCTCCTCAACGGCGCGGTCGTGACGAAGGCGGACCTCTCAAGCTGGCGCGGCGACGGCGACACGCCGGACGGGAAGCCGCATCCCGGCATCAACCGCACGGAGGGCCCGATCGGCTGGCTGGGGCACGGCTACAACGTGAAGTGGCGCAACATACGCGCGATGGACCTTCCGCCGGACGCCGCGATCGGCGATCCAATGCCGCTTGCGTCGGTCGCGCCGCCGGATGGCTTCTCCGCCGTTCCGGTCGAGGGGCTGACGGACCGGCTGTCGCTTGCGGCGGTCCGCGGCTCGAAGGAGGTCGAGGTCTGGGCCGACTGGCGCATCGTTGACGGAAAGTGCGGAATCGACCCGGCGCTCGCGCCCGCCGCGCGGCACATCGGCGACTGGAACAGGATCAACGTGCGGATGTCCGGCGGCAGGGTGTGGCTTTCGCTGAACGGCGTCGCGGTGGTCGAAGGGGACGCCTGCGAGAGCTGCGGCGGCTGGAACGGTCCGTCGCTGCTTCTCGGACTCGTCGATCTGGGGCGCAACGGAGGTCCGATCCAATGGCGCAACGTATTCGTCAGGGAGCGCGTCCGTTGAACCGGCGCAACGAAGGAGGCGGTATCATGAAATTGCAGGAGATTGTCGGTTGGCTCGACGGCGTGCTGGAGGTCGGGAAGTTCGACGACGTGTCGAACAACGGAATCCAGATCGCCCGCGAGGGTGACGAGATTTCGCGCGTCGCCTTCGGCGTGGATGCGTCCGTCGATTTCGTCAAGGCGTCCGCCGACGCCGGCGCGCAGCTCTGCGTCGTCCACCACGGGATATCCTGGGGCGGCGGGATCCGCCGGATAACCGGCAGCGAGTACGAGGTCGTGCGCGCGGCGATCGGACGCAACGTCGCGCTCTATGCCGTGCACCTTCCGCTGGACGCCAGCATTAAGTGCGGAAACAACCGCGAGCTTGCGCGGCACCTGAATCTGGCGGACGTCGAGCGGGCGTTCACCTACCACGGAAACGTCATCGGCATCACCGGACGCGCCACGCGCACCGGGACGTTCCGCATCGGCGAGACGGACGTCCGCCTGAAGAAGGGCATGAAGGTCGGGGTCTGCTCAGGCGGAGCGGGCGATTTCGCCGTCGAGGCGAAGGCTCTCGGGTGCGACATGTACGTCACCGGCGAAGCGAGCTGGGGCGACGTCGTCGCGGCGCGGAACGTCGGCATGGAAATGGTCTGCGCCGGGCACTACGCGACGGAGACGTTCGGACCTCGCGCCCTCTCCCGCCTCTTCGCCCGCCGCTTCCCGTCCGTCTCCGCATTCATGGCGGAATGAGCGAATCCTTCGAGGAGCATGCAACCATGAAACGACGTCGTACTACTCATCGACACGGGTCTCTTCTTCCGCGCCATGATCCATCCGCGTTGAGCTGCGCCAAACAACACGGAAGGTGCCACCAGTTGACATGAAGAAGAGCGTCCAGCCAGGGCTTTTCGAACCGCCTGAGGGCGAAGACGAGAGGACGCCGCTTGCGGAGCGGCTCAGGCCGCGCACCCTCGACGAGGTTGCCGGGCAGCGGCACCTTATCGGCGAGGGGAAGGTCCTCCGCGGGATGATCGAGAACGACAAGGTGCCCTCGATGATCTTCTGGGGTCCGCCCGGCGTGGGGAAGACCACGCTCGCCAACGTCATCGCCCGCACGACGAACGCCAGGTTCATAACGTTCTCGGCGGTGACGAGCGGGATCAAGGACATCAAGGAGGTCATGCGCCAGGCGGACGAGGGGCGCGTCTTCGGACGGAAGACCATCGTCTTCGTCGATGAGATCCACCGCTTCAACAAGGCGCAGCAGGACGCCTTCCTGCCGTTCGTCGAGAAGGGGAGCATCATCCTCATCGGCGCCACGACGGAAAACCCGTCCTTCGAGGTGAACGGCGCGCTCCTCTCGCGCTGCAAGGTGTTCGTGCTGAAGGGCCTCTCCGTGGACGAGATATCCGATCTCCTCCGCCGGGCGCTCAAGGATCCCCGCGCGTTCGGCGGGAAGCGAGTCGAGATGTCCGACGACCTCGTGAAGGCCATCGCGACGTTCGCCAACGGCGACGCGCGGTCCGCGATCTCCACTCTGGAGATGGTCGTTCTCAACAGCGAGGAGGCGGACGGCGCGATCTCCGTCACGGCGGACTGCGTCGCGCAGTGCACGTCCCGCAAGTCGCTCCTCTACGACAAGGGCGGCGAGGAGCACTACAACATCATATCGGCGCTCCACAAGTCCATGCGCAATTCCGATCCCGACGCGGCGGTGTACTGGCTCGCGCGGATGCTGGAGGGCGGCGAGGACCCGCTCTACGTAGCGCGTCGCATTACGCGCTTCGCGAGCGAGGACGTTGGGCTCGCCGACCCGCGCGCGCTCGAGATCGCAGTCGCCGCGTACCACGCCTGCCACTTCATCGGGATGCCGGAGTGCTCCGTGCACCTCGCGGAGGCGGTCATCTACCTCTCCGTCGCGCCGAAGTCGAACTCTTCGTACATCGCATACGAAAGGGCAAAGAAGGACGCGATGGAGCGCGTCGCGGAGCCCGTCCCGCTCGTCATACGCAACGCGCCGACGAAGCTGATGAAGGAGCTAGACTACGGCAAGGGCTACAGGCTTGCGCACTATGCGGAGAAGAAGATCGCGGACATCCAGTGCCTGCCCGATTCGCTCCAGGGCACGGAGTACTACTCCCCGACAAACGAAGGTGTAGAGGCCAGGATCGCAAAGCGGCTCGCCGAGATAAAGGCATGGAAGTCCGAGCTCGCCAAGCGAAGGGGTCCTGGAGCATCCCCGGTTCCTGGCCCTTGAAACGAGCCGGATGCCAGTCGCGGCGGCCGGGTCTATATAGACCCGAGGTCCCGACCCCCGGGTGTCTGCGGCGTCCCCTCCCGGACGCTATCTGTCCGCACAGGCGTCGCACCTGGCCATTCGTATTTTACGGTCGGTTGCTGTCTTGTGATTTGGCGCTTTGCGCAACCACGAAACCGGCCGGGCGATGCATCGCCTTGCGGCGATTGGCGCCGCAGCGCCTGCGACGCGCCTCGGCTCCGCCGGGCGTCCCAGTCGCTCCGCCGCCACCCTTCGGGTTGCATCGCCCGCCGGACACGAACGCGGCCTTCGGCCGACACGAAAAACAAGGCCCTAATGGTGGCTGGCTACTGACTGTCTAGCCGGATAAAAGGAGAGGCTGCTTTGACCACAATAAAAAGAAATGGCGGGGGTTGATGATGGTTGAGGAATCTTGATTAGGCTTGAAAAGTGTTGATTTTACAGGGAAAAATGTGAAAAGGCCGGGATTAATACTGGAATGGGGCGAAAAAAGTTCATTTGGGTTGTGCTGAAAGTTTTGGTTTGGGTTTGCGAGGCGTGCGGATTGATTGTGCCAAGGTCGCGGTTTTCAGTCGCGACAGCGTCCAGATCAAAAGGGTTCGTAGCCGGTTCGACGCGAGCAGAAAAGCTGGCAATCGAGGAGCTTTTCGGATAGCCAGTAGGTGAGCCTCCGCAAGATGGAGAAGATGGCTAGTGCGATTCGCCAGAAGTACTTCATTTCTTTGATTAGGAGCAAGACTCTTAGGGGTTGGGTTTAGGCATGATCAGCCGAATCGGAAATACAGACGCGACCGCCGAGCTGGATGATGAAATGCGGCTTGTCTGGCTCACCCCATTCGGGATGGAGGCACCTATCGCTGGGGGATTCGACATACGCATACGGCATTAAGCCGCCGACGGTCTCAATCCCACGGCACCAGAACGCCATGCTCGGCGCGTTGGCAGAGTAGCCACGGCGGAACTCTACGATCGGCGATGTGTTCTCGGTAAACTTGAGATCCCAGTTGTGAAGCCGCTTTCGCCAATAAAGGGTCGGGAGCCGGTATTCTTCGCGCTTTTCGCCGGAGGCAATCATGTCGAACCACTTGCCCTTCAAGACGAGGGGAAGGATGGAGCTGCGACTTCGAGGAAGCTGGATTGGGGAGGTCATAGGGGGGCTGGCCGAGCGCAGCTCGGCCGTCAGGACTTGTTGCGTGGGCGGGCGGAGCGGGCGCCGGCCATGGAATAGACGTAAAGCGCCTTTTCGATGACGTCGGCGGCGTTGGCGGGATTGTGCTGCGCGAGCCAGTCTTCGACGCGGATCACGCAGTCTTCGGGCGAGGTGGACGCCGCGATGATGTCCTGGATCGGCGCGAGGTCGTCGGCGAAGGCACGGGCAAGATCGTCGGCGCGGGTGGCGGCAGAGTGATCGTTGACGGCATCGGCGGCGGAGAGTGGAAGCGGGCTGAAGCCCGCCGCTCCGATATTGGCAGCGGAGAAGGGAAGCATCGGGGACTGGGGCGTGGCAGCGCGACGGATGCCGAAGCCGATACGCTCAGAGATGGCGTCAAGGGCGTCATCATCCGGTTCAAGACCGGCTTCGTGCAGTTTGCCGATCAGGGACAGCGTAGCCTTCTGCTCGGCTATGGATTCGGAGCCGAAGAGGATCTTCGGCGCATGCCCCGTCCGTCCGTTGATCGCCAGGAGCTGCTCGAAGAGCTGGCTGCGGAAGGTTGCGGACAGGGACTTCGCGTCGGCCTTCCTGATGTCGTCCCGCACCTCTCCCTGGAGATTCGCGGTGCCTCCGCCGAGCTCTCCCGTGGGCGAGGCAGTGGAGGAAAGGGTCTGGCCGACGATGAGCTTTGATATCTCCTGGTTGCAGAGGGTGATGAACCGCTCATGACTGTTGGAGGCGTCGCCGTTCGCCGCCTGGACGACCTCGACCTCGGTGTTCTTGGAGACGACGATCGCGCCAAGACGAACGGCGAGCCTGAACGCGCGTTCGAGCGTGGCCTTGCCCTTATCGTCGGAATACTTGCCCTTCAGGAACGGGACGCCGAAGCGCTCCAGGAGATCTGCCCACCACTGGCGCGACATCGTGCGCAGCAGCCACCAGAAGAGGATTGACCGCATCGCGCCGCCCCAGTTGTCCGGCGCAGGCATGAGGTCGCAGCGGTGGACGATGTAGCGCTCCGGCGTGACCTCGTGCGAGGTGTGGAGCGGGTTGCCGGTCTCGTCCACGTCGAAGATCCTCATCGCTCCCTGCGAGTAGTCGAGGAGCTGGTAGTGGACCGGCACGAGTGCCTTGAGCGCGAAGCCGCCGCCGGGAAGCGGGGCGAACACCTTCTCCACGACGGCGACGGGGAAAAGGGTCGCGTTCATCAGCCACGACTCCGCGTCAGCAAAGGTTGCGTTGTCAACGACCTCGCCGCAGAGCACGGCGGCGTCAACGTCGGCCTGGTCGCCCTTCCGGAACGGAACGATCGAGACGGGATCGCCGGTAACGGCCATCTTGCGCTTTGCGAACTCAGAGCGCACCTGGTTGTCGTTGGAGATGACGTCGCGGTAGAGCGCAAACAGCTCGCGCGTGTCGCCGTTCTGCGCCTGCTCGATGATTCCCATGAGCCTGTCGGCGGAAAGATAGCGCACTACGCTAGGCAGCTCGCGGCGGGGATCGAGTTCGGTTATCTGGTCGTTGTATTCCTTCATGTCGGGCCTTTCATTGGTTGGCCGATCGCAGATCGGCCATCAAATCTAAGAGTTGAGGGTTGGTGTCACGGGGTCGTCGTCGGGCGGGGGGAGCATGGTGAGGCGGGTTGGGGCGGCTGAAGCCGCCCGATCCGATATTGAGGCGGCACGGGCGCCGACCTGGACGGCGTCGGCGCGGGATTCCTCGGTGCCCTCGATGAGGGCGTGGAGGGAGAGCTTTGTGCCGTCGAAGAGGTCGCCGTGGCGTCCGGTGGCGGCGTCGAGCGAGTTGTCGAAGCCGCCCTTCATCTTCTTGACGAGGCGGAAGTCGTCCTTGACGTTGAAGTCGTTCGGGACGTCGATCTGGCCTTCGTCGATCGCGTTGACGAGCAGCTGGCCGAGGTAGGTCTTGTAGAGGACTCGCTCGCCCATGAAGTCAAGCTTCTCGGAGTTCTTGACGAGGATCACGTCGCAGACGCCCTCCAGCATCTCGCGCACCTCGGTGGCCCAGTACACCTCGCTCGTGGCGTCGATGGCGACGGCCTTTGCCTTGAGGCGCGTCGCCAGCTCGCGGAGGATGGCCTTCGGCTTCTTGGGATCCTTCGACTTGAAGGAGAGTATCAGCTTCGTGACGTAGCGTCCGTCGATCTTCTGCGTGACGGCGATGCCGAACGGGTTGGACTTCTCGCCCTCGGTGGTGGCGGGATCCGCGCCGATACCGACGGGACCCTGCGAAAGGTCGAAGAGGCGCTCCCAGTTGGGCGGAAGGTCGTCCTCGGCGTAAACGCACCCGGCGCGCTCGCCGCGCTCCATCGCCTCCATGAGCGGGATGAGGCCGACGGCGGCGGAGCCGCCGGTGATGAAGAGGCAGCCGTAGTTGCGGTCCCAGGCGTCCTTGTCGAACGCGCGGCGGCGAGACTCCTCGGGCGTGACCGGCTTCGCGGTCTTGGTGTCGTACAACGCGACGCCGTCGGCGTAGGCGTCCCAGGCGTCCACGCGCAGGCACGTGACGCCCTTGACGGACTCGTACACGTTGCCGGAGGGCGAGACGGGGAACTTCATGCCGGGCGGCGGGGCAAGCTGCTCGAAGGAGTAGTGGGCGTCGTCGGGCGGCGGCGTGGTGAGGAGGAGGATTCGGAACTGCGGGTTCGAGGCGACGATCGGCTCGACCGCCTCCCAGACGTCCTTCCAGTTGCCGATGCGCCCGACTTCGTCGCACATGAGGTCGCCCGTCTCGCCGACGGTGTCCGGACGGAGCGCGACGACCTTGGTGCGGGAATACGACGTGCGGGTGTGGTAGTACCTGAACTCCAGGCGCGAATGCTCGAAGAGGTCGGCGAA
>JAGCFB010000094.1 GCA_017650345.1 Kiritimatiellia bacterium
CAGCTCTGCCGGCGAGGAGTTCGCCGCTAGGAAGCGTCCGCCGCTCGGTCCCGAGGACCAGATCGACGTCAATGACATCGAGACGCTGAAGTACTACATAACGGACTACGGCAAGATCCTGCCTGCGCGCATCACCGGCGTGACGTCGGCCCAGCAGCGCCAGATACGCCAGGGCGTCAAGCGCGCCCGCAACATGGGCCTCATGGCCTGAGACGGAAAGGAGCACCGCAATGGCCATCGAAGTTATGCTCATGGACAACGTGAAGAAGCTCGGCAAGTCCGGCGAGATCGTCAAGGTCGCCCCCGGCTACGCCCGCAACTACCTCTTCACGCACGGTCTCGCCGCGGTCGCTACCGAGGCCGCGAAGCGCCGCCTCAAGAAGCTCGAGGCCGAGCGCGCCGCCCGCGCCGCCGAGGAGAAGAAGGCCGCCCTCGAGGTCGCCCGCAAGCTCGAGAAGCTCGAGCTCACGGTCTCGGCCGCGACGACCGACGGCAAGAAGCTCTACGGCTCGGTCAGCGTCACCGACCTCCTCGCCGCCAGCGAGGCCCAGCGCGGAGTCAAGATCGAGCGCGGGCAGTTCTCCCTCGAGGACTCCCTGCGCGAGGTCGGCGAGTACGAGGCCACGATCGACCTCGGCCATGGCGTCAACGTCAAGGTCAAGATCACGATCCTCGACGAGCAGGCCCCCGAGGCCTGACGCCCCCCGCGCCCAGGCGCGGCAACGCAGGCGGGACGGCGGACACCTTCGCCGCCCCGCCTTTGCATGTCCGCCGCGCGCACGGGCCGCGTCATATTTGGTATAATGTCCGCACGAGGTGCAACATGGTAATCGTTGACAAAGACAACTGCAAGGGCTGCGGACGCTGCGTTGCGGCCTGCCCGAAGAAGTGCCTGGAGATCGGCGAGGAGCTGAACTCGATGGGCATCAAGTCCGTGAAGTACAAGGGCGAAGGCTGCGTCAGCTGCGGAATCTGCTTCTACAACTGCCCCGAGCCCTACGCGCTGAGGATCGAGAAATGACAAAGTTCGTAAAGAGCAACGAAGCGGTCGTGATGGGCGCCCTCTACGCGGGCTGCGACCTCTATTTCGGATATCCGATCACGCCCGCGAGCGAGATCGCCCACGGCGCCGCAAAGTGGTTCCCCATGCTCGGCAGGACCTTCGTCCAGGCCGAGTGCGAGACGGCGTCCGTCAACATGATGTTCGGCGCGGCAGGCGCCGGAAGGCTCTGCATGACCGCGACGAGCGGACCCGGCTTCTCCCTCATGCAGGAGGGCATCAGCTACCTCGCCGGCGCGGAGCTCCCCGCGGTCGTCGTCAACGTCAACCGCGCAGGCCCCGGGCTCGGCAACGTCTATCCCGAGCAGTCCGACTACACCCCCGCCGTCAAGGGCGGCGGACACGGCTCGTACCAGACCTTCACCCTCGCCCCCGCGAGCGCGCAGGAGATGTTCGACCTCACCATGAAGGCCTTCGAGATGGCGTCCAAGTGGCGCACCCCGGCCGTGGTGTTCGCGGACGGACTCCAGGGCCAGATGATGGAGTCCGTGCAGCTCCCCGACGCGGAGATGCCGCGTCCCGACTTCAGCGACTGGGCCGCGCAGGGCGAGCCGAAGACTCGCCAGAACCTCGTCAAGTCCATCTACCTCGACGCCGCGCAGCAGGAGGAGTTCAACAACCACCTCCAGGAGAAGTACGCGCGCATGGAGGCGGACGCCATGGGCGAGTCGTATCTCGCGGACGACGCGGAGAACCTCATCGTCGCGTTCGGCATCTCAAGCCGCATCGCGCGCACAACCGCCGAGGAGCTGAGGCGCGAGGGCGTGAAGGCGGGCGTGTTCCGTCCGGTCACGCTCAACCCGTTCCCTCGCAGGCAGCTCGCCGAGGTCGCGAAGGGCAGGAAGGTCATGACGATAGAGCTGGACGCTGGGCAGTTCGCGGACGACGTGAGGCTCAACCTCGCAAAGGCCGGACTCGGCGCCGAGGCGGCGTCCGTCAGGATGGTCCACCGCATGGGCGGCGAGGTCGTCTCGGTTGACGACGCGGTGAAGTCCGCAAAGGAGATGATCTGATGGCTACGATCGAGCAGAAGGGAATGTACCGGACCTTTCCGCGCAGCGGCAAGGACGTTAGCTTCACGCACTACTGCCCGGGGTGCGGACACGGCATCATCAACAAGCTGATCGCCGAGGCGTGCGCCGAGCTCGGACTCCAGGACCGCACGATCTTTGTCGATCCCGTCGGCTGCGGCGTGTTCACCTACTACTACTGGGACGCCGCCCACATCTCCGCCGCGCACGGGCGCGCCTCCGCCGCAGCGACCGGAGCGTGCCGCGCGCGCCCGGACGCCGTGACGATCGCCTACCAGGGCGACGGCGACCTCGGCGCCATCGGCTTCAACAACGCCTTCCAGGCCGCCTCGCGCGGCGAGCGCTTCGGCTGCATCTTCGTCAACAACTCGCTCTACGGCATGACCGGCGGACAGATGGCCCCGACCACGCTCGACGGCGAGACGACCACGACGACGCCGTTCGGACGCGACCCGGCGCTCACGGGGCACCCGCTCCACGTCTGCGAGGTCTTCAGCCAGCTCAAGGCGCCCGTCTATATCGCGCGCGTCTCCGTCGCCGACACCCGCCGCATCATGCAGGCGAAGCAGGCGATCCGCAAGGTCTTCGAGATCGAGCGCGACGGCAGGGGCTACGCGCTCCTCGAGATCCTCGCGCCGTGTCCGACGAACTTCAAGATGTCCCCGGACAAGGCGGCTGCGTTCTGCATGAACGAGATGGAGAAGGAATTCCCCCTCGGGGTCTTCCGTGACGAGACGCGCGAGCCTCTCGCCGTCCGCCCCGTCCCGCGCGCCGCATCCTGCCGCGAGCTCTTCGCGGAGAAGGACGCCGTGCCCGCGGCCGCGGACGACCCGGCCTTCCCCGAGCGCCGCTTCAAGTTCGCCGGCTACGGCGGACAGGGCATCCTCTCGCTCGGACTCTGCATCGCGGAGGCCGCCCGCCTGGAACGCCGCCACACGCTGTGGTTCCCGAGCTACGGACCAGAGCAGCGCGGCGGAAGCGCCAACTGCTCCGTCGTCGTCTCCGGCACGCCCATCGGCTCGCCCACCGTCGAGCATCCCGACGTCCTCGTCTGCATGAACCGCCCCGCCTACGAGCGCTTCGTCGGCGACGTCAAGAAGGGCGGCACGGTCGTCGTCGATGAGACGGTGCCCGTCGAGGTCCAGCCGCCGGAGGGCGTCTCCCTCGTCCGCTGGCCCGCCATCAGGATGGCCGAGGAGTTCGGCGTCCCCAAGGCCGCCAACACGATGATGCTCGCCGCGCTCAAGAAGTTCAAACTGACCGGACTTTCGGACGCCAGCCTCGAGGAGGCCCTCGTCGCCAGCTTCAGGAAGAAGCCCGAGCTCGGCGAGAAGAACCGCGAGCTTCTCAGGCGCGCCGAGTCCGGAGCCCGTTCATGAAGGTGCGCCGCGTCCATTTCCACGTCAACGGCTCGAAGCCGAAGGCGAAGTCCGCGCACAAGGCGCTAGCCGCGCTTCTGCCCGGACTCGGCCTCGCCCTCGCCGAGAAGGGGTGCGACGCGGACGTCGTGATAGCGCTCGGCGGGGACGGCACGATCCTCCGCGCCGCGCGCATCCACCCGGACAAGCCGGTCGTCGGGTTCAACCTCGGCGGACTCGGCTACCTCGCGAGCGTCGAGCGCCGCGACTTCAAGAAGGCCCTCGGCATGATTGCCGACGGACGCTTCAAGATATCGAGGCGCACGATGCTCGAGGCGCGCAAGGCGGGCGACGCGGAGCCGCGCGCCGTCGCGCTGAACGACATCGTGCTCATGCGAGAGCTCTCCGGCCACGCAGCTGTCCTCGACCTCGCGGTTGACGGACGCGGCGTCGCGCGCTACTTCGCGGACGGACTCGTCTTCGCGACGCCCACCGGCTCCACGGCCTACTCGCTCTCGGCGGGCGGACCAGTCCTCATGCCCGACTCCGCGAGCTTCGTGGTGACGCCGATGAATCCGCACGCGCTCGGAATCCGACCCGTCGTCCTCAGCGACGCGGTCGCGATCTCCGTCACCCCGCGCTCGCGCGGCGAGGGGCGGGGCGGGCAGATCGGCGTCTATGCGGACGGCGAGAACGCCATCATGCTGGACGACGGCGAGACGGTCGAGATACGCAAGGCGCCCGAGTGCGCGCTCATGGCGGAGCTCGACGGATACGATCCGTACGAGGTCCTCTCCCGCAAGCTCGGCTGGAACTCCGTCCGCGCCGTCTCCGTTAGCGCGCCGTCCGGCAATTTGATATAATATACCATCATGCGAATAGTCTTCATGGGATCTTCCGCCGCGTCGGCGACGTGCCTCCGCGCGATAATGCGCGAGGCGGAGCTCGAGGTGGTCGGAGTGGTGACCCAGCCGGATCGTCCGGCCGGGCGCGGCAAGGCTTTGACCCCGTGTCCCTGCAAGGCTTTCGCGATGGAGTGCGGCATCCGCGACATCATCACCCCCGAGAACGTCAACGACCCCGAGCCCATGGCGCAGATCGGCGCATGGCGTCCGGACGTGATCGCCGTCGTCGCGTACGGCCAGTTCCTGCGCGCACCGATCCTCGGCCTTCCGCCGAAGGGCTGCATCAACTGCCACTTCTCGCTCCTTCCCAAGTACCGCGGCGCGGCGCCCGTCGTCGCGGCCATCGCGGCCGGCGAGAAGCTCACGGGCGTCACCGTCATGCACATGGGCATCGGGATGGACGACGGTCCGATCATGATGCAGAGCTACGAGCCGATATATTCGGACGCGACGGGCGGGACGCTCATGGACGAGCTCGCCATCACCGGCGGCGTTACGCTCGCGAAGACGCTCCTCATGATGAAGCGCGGCACGCTCCCCCTGGAGGTCGCGCAGAAGAGCGACGACGCGACCTTCGCGCGCAAGCTGAAGAAGACGGACGGGCTGATCGACTGGAAGTCGCCCGTCCTTTTCATCGAGCGCAAGGTAAGGGCGTTCAACCCGTGGCCCGGCTGCTACACGTTCCTGCCGGAGCGCTTCCGCCGCAAGGGCAACTCCGGGCGTATCGTCGTCTCGCGCGCCCGCATCGTCTTCAACATGGAGCCTGCCTGGCGCGACGCCGCGCCCGGCACGGTCCTCGCCCTCGCCACCACGCCGCTGCGCGACGGCGGCATGCAGCAGACCGGACCACAGACGGGTCCGATCGTCAAGTGCGGCGACACGGCGCTCATGCTCACCGAGATCAAGCCCGAGGGGGGCTCGCTCTTGGACGGTGCGTCCTTCCTGCGCGGAAGGCCGCTCATCCCGGGCGAGGACAGGCTTCTCGACGAATAACGACACAAAAAACAAGGATACACTTCACATGGACAGGGAAACGGCGGTCTCGCGAATCAAGGAGATCATAGTGTCCAGCCTGGACCTCGAGGACGTCTCGCCGGCCGAGATCGAGACGGATGCTCCGCTCTTCGGCGAGGGGCTCGGACTCGACTCGATCGACGCTCTGGAGCTCGGCATGGCCATAAAGAAGGCTTTCGGCGTGACGTTCTCCAAGGATCCCGCCGAGAACAAACGCGTGTTCAGGTCCGTCGGCTCGCTTGCGGACTTCGTGACTTCCGCCAACGCCTGAAGCAGGGGAGCAGCCATGACGAACGAAGAAATCGAAAGCACGATCAAGCGCATCCTCGCCGAGGACTTCGAGATCGACACGTCCGGCGTCACGTCCGGGACCGACCTCTTCTCCGAGCTTGACCTCGACTCAATCGACGCCGTCGATCTGATGGTCCGCCTCCAGCAGGAGGTCGGCAAAAAGGTCGATCCAGCGCAGTTCAAGAAGATCCGCACCTTCGGCGACACAGTGTCCGCCGTCTCCGAACTGGTGAACGGCTGATGCTAGCGGCAGCGTTCGCCGTCCTTTTTGGACTCTCCCTCCTGCCGGGGCGCAAGCCGCTCTGCCTGAAATTCGCCGAGCGCGTCTCGGACGGCATAATGCCCGACGGCGCGGCCGCATACTGCCGCGCGCTGACATGGGTCTGGTTCGCTGTCCTCCTCGCCATCGCCTGCTCCAACGCAGCTCTTCTCCTCTGCGGGGCCCCGTGGTGGTGGACGCTCGCGACGGCCGCCGCCGTCCCGTTGACGTTCATAGTCGAGAAGTCCGTTCGCGACCGCCGCTTCCGCGTCGTCTTCCGCACATCCGGCTCCACCGGCGGGGCGAAGACGATCGTCAAGACGTACGAGAGCCTCGCGCGCGAGGTCGCATTCCACCGCGCCTTCTACCGCAGAAGCGGAATCGTCGGCGCGTCCGACCGTCCGCTCTTTCTCGCCACCATCGACCCGTCGCACATGTACGGGACGCTCTGGCGCGTTATGCTTCCGAAGGCGTGCGGATGCGAATGCGACCCTGAGGTCATCCTGACGCCGGAGTCGCTCCTCGCGAAGATGCGCTCCGCAGGACGCGTCTTCCTCGTGACGACGCCGAGCTTCCTGGACCGCTTCACCGCATACGCCGGTCAGTACGACATCCCCCAGAACTGCGTCGAGATCGTCACAAGCGGAGCGCTCCTCGAAAAGGAGGTCTCGGAAAGGGCGATGTCCGTCTTCGGCGTGGAGCCGCGTCAGATATTCGGCTCGACCGAGACCGGCGGCGTCGCATGGCGGCGCGGGAACGGACGCTGGGAGGTGTTCGACGCGGTCCGCACGCGCGCGGTCGGCGGACGCCTCGCGGTCCGCTCGCCGTACTCCTTCCGCCGCGGCTGGTACGTCATGGGCGACGGCGTGGAGCTTTCGAAGGACGGACGCTCCTTCCGCCTGCTCGGACGCATGGACCGCCTCGTAAAGATCAACGAGGAGCGCGTCAACCTGGCGGAGATGGAAGCGCGCGTGAGGGGGCTGGGCTTTGCGGACTGCGCGCTCGCGGCGGTGCAGGGCGAGCGCGGACCCTGCATCGGCTGCGTGATCGCCGCGCCTGGTCCGCTGCGCGCGATCGACCTGCGCAAGAGGCTCCTGCCGGTCTTCCCCAAGGGGACCGTCCCGAAGCGCTACAGGGTCGTCCGCGAGCTGCCGCGCAACGCGCAGGGAAAGGTCGTCGCGTCCGAGATCGTGCGGATGCTGGAGTCCGCCCTCGTGGAGCCGCAAGCCGAGGACGTGTCCGTGACGGACTCCGCGTTCTCCGCGACGTACGTCTTCGACGCGTCCGCCCCGTACTTCCAGGGACACTTCCCGTCCCTGCCCATCATGCCGGGCGTCGCGCAGCTCGGATTCGCCGAGCGCGCCGCGGAGTCCATCGCGCGGCGTCCGCTGACTCTGAAATGCGTCAGGAAGATGAAGTTCATGCATGTGATCGAGCCGGGCGAGCGCGTGCGGCTCCAGGTCGAGCGCCGCGAGGGCGGCGAATACGCCTACGAGTTCAGGAAGGGCGAGACGGTCTGCTCGTCCGGCATCCTCGTGGCGGCGGACGCTTGAAGGGACGGAGGCGGGACGATGAACATGATTGAAGTCGAGGATCTGCATGTCCGCTACGGAAGGTTCGAGGCCGTGAAGGGCGTTTCGTTCTCGCTCGGCGAGGGGGAGATACTCGGGATCGTCGGCGAGTCGGGCAGCGGGAAATCCACGATAGCGAAGACGCTGGTCGGACTCGAGAAGGCATCGTCCGGGAGGATCGCGATCCGCGCCTCGTCCGTCCAGATGGTATTCCAGGACGCCGTGGGCTCGCTCAATCCGCGCATGACCGTCCGCCAGGCTCTTGCGGAGGCGCTGCGCCACGGGAAGGGGCGCGCCTCTGCGCGCACGCGCACGCCAGCGGACCTGCTGGCGCTCGTCGGGCTCAGCGAGGCCGTCCTTGAGCAGTATCCGCGCGAGATGTCCGGCGGACAGTGCCAGCGCGTGTCGGTCGCGCGCGCGCTTGCGTGCGAGCCGCAGGTGCTGATCGCGGACGAGCCGGTCTCGGCGCTGGACGTATCCGTCCAGGCGCGCGTGCTCAACCTGCTGCGCGACCTCCGCCGCGAGCTGGGGCTGTCTATCCTCCTCATCGCGCACGACCTGGCGGTAGTCAAGAACGTCTGCGACCGCATTTGCGTCATGGAGAAGGGGCTGTTCGTCGATGTCGGCGAGGCGTCCGCCGTGTTCGGCAATCCGGCCAGCGAATACACGAAGCGGCTTCTCGCTGCTGTGCCGGACGTCGCCCGGGCTCTCGGATAGGGGAATTGGTCGGAGCGGTGGGATTTGAACCCACGGCCTTTTGCTCCCGAAGCAAACGCGCTACCAGGCTGCGCTACGCTCCGACGCTGGGAGTTTTCCTGAAATGCAGAAAACGAAAGATATTATACTCTTTCTCCTGCTGGAAGTCAACGGGGCAAATTGATATAATATCGTCATGAACCGAATACTTTTCGAGCCCGGGGAGATCGTTGACGGAATCGCTACGTTCGGCGGACCGAGGGCCGATCATGTCCTCGACGTCCTTCACGGCGAACCGGGTCAGACTCTGAAGACCGGCGTCTTAGACGGCGCGATCGGGACATCCGAGATAGTCGCCGTCGGAACGGACTCCGAAGGCGGACGCATGGTGTCCGTACGTGTCTCCCACGACGCGGAGAGCCTGCGTCCGTGGGTTGACCTGATCCTCGCCCCTCCGCGTCCGCGCGTCATGAAGCGCCTGCTTCCTCAGCTGGCGGCGATGGGCGTCGGACGCATCGTCCTGGTCGGGGCGAAGAAGGTCGAGAAGGACTTCTGGGGCGCGACGCTCCTCAAGCCGGAGAACTACCGTCCGCTTCTCATCGACGGACTCATGCAGTCCGGCACATCCATCCTGCCCGTCCTAGAGACACGGCGGAACTTCCGCAGGTTCGTTGCGGACGAGCTCGACGCGATGTTCGGGTCCGGCGAGCGGATCGTGGCCCATCCGTACGGCGACGCCGCGAGCGTCGTGCCGGTCGCGGAAAGGGAGAGGCTCCTCCTTGCCGTCGGACCCGAGGGCGGCTGGACGGAGGAGGAGGTTGAGCTCCTGGAGTCCCGCGGCTTCCGCCGCCGCTCGCTCGGACCACGCATCCTCCGCACGGACACCGCGACCGTCGCGCTTCTCGCCCGCCTCTTCCCGGCATAATTGGATATAAGGAAAAAGAAAAGGAACAACACACATGAAACAGACACGCACCATCCGTTTTCTCGCGCTCGCGGCGCTCGCCTGCGCCCTCGCATATCCCGCCCTTGCGGAAAGGCCATCGACGATCCCGTCCATCAAGGAATGGACGGACGGAGCGGGTCCGGCGTTCAAACCGTCGTCGGCGACGCGGATCGTGACGGCCAAGGACGCCCAGAAGGCGCTCGTCGCATACGCGAAGGACTTCGCCGACGAGCTGGGCGTCGCGCACGCGTCCGGCACGCCGCGCGCGAAGGACATCGCTCTTGAACTCTCTGACGATGCGGACTTCGGACGCGAGGGCTACTTCATCGTCGCGAAGGCCGACGGCGTGCGCGTCCGCGCGAAGACAGCGCTCGGCGCGTACTGGGCGACTCGGACGTTGAAGCAGTGCTTCGACCGCACCGGCGAGTTTCCGTCCGGAACGGCGAAGGACGCGCCGGACTACCCCGTTCGCGGATTCATGTTCGACTGCGGACGCAAGCCGTTCGCGCTTTCCACGCTGAGGAAGATCGTTGACGTCTGTTCGTACTACAAGCTGAACGACCTGCAGCTGCACCTGTCGGACAACTACATCTGGCTCTACAACTACCCTGGCGTCAAGACTGCCCAGGACGTCCTTGCGCTCGAGCCCACGGCCGGCGCGTTTCGCCTCGAGTCGGACGTGAAGGGCCTCGCCTCGACGGACCTCGCCTACACCAAGAAGGAGTTCCGCGCCCTCGTCAACTACGCGCGCCGCAAGGGCGTGAAGATCGTCCCGGAGCTGGACGTCCCCGGCCACGCGCTCCAGTTCGTCCGCGCGCGCCCCGACCTCATGTACAAGGGCTCCGTGGGGAGCCACCACGACCTCGAGCGCGCGGCGATGCTCGACCTATCGAACCCCGAGACGTTCAAGTTCGTCGCCCGCGTCTTCGACGAGTACATCGACTCCGGCGTCTTCGCCAACGACGTCGTGCACATCGGTACGGACGAGTACTACGGGGACTCCGAGAGCTACCGCGCGTTCGCGGACAAGCTTCTCAGGCACATAAAGTCGAAGGGAAAGACGCCGCGCTTCTGGGGATCGTTCAGCATGAAGAAGGGCAGCACGCCCGTCGTGGCCGAGGGTACGCAGATGGACGTCTGGTCCATGGACTGGCAGAATCCAGCCGACGCAGTCGCCGCCGGCTACAAGGTCATCAACATCCTCGACCGCTGGACGTACGTCGTCCCCAACGGCAAGGGCAACGTCGGACCGTACGGCGACGACATAGACGCGAAGGCGATGTACGAGCAGTGGAGTCCGCGCGCCTTCCCCGGCATCGACCCGGAGAGGCTGCCGAAGGACATGGTGCTGGGCGGAGCGTGGGCGATGTGGAACGACAATTCGTTCCTGACGGACCCGGGGCTGTGCGGACGCGACCTGATCGCGCGCATCGGCAAGAACTGCGCCGTCGCCGCCGAGCGCACGTGGCGCGAGGGCGAGGCGCCGAGGACGTACGACGAGTTCTGGGCGCTCGTCTCCGGCGACCTGAAGAGGCTCGGCGCGTCCGATCCCGAGCCCGTGTCCAAGTCCTTCAGGACGGGGAAGGTCCGCGAGCCGCTGTACCGGACGGACGAGGTGACGCTCTGGGCGTCCTCGCCTGTGAACGGAAACGTCGGCTTCCGCCGCGAGGGCGCGGAGTACACGTTCGACTACGCGATTCCAGAGGGCCGGACCGTCGAGCTCATGTTCGAGTCCGCCGGACGCCAGGCCGTCCTCAAGGTTGACGGCGTTCCTGCCGGCGGAACCCCGCGACGCGAACACCACCCGGATTCCTGCCGCTACTTCACGCTTCCGCTCTAGTCGCATGGCCGTCCGCGGCAGAAGATTGAGCGCCGGAAATTTGCTATAATATTGCCCATGAACAAAAGCATCGTATGCATTGGCGCAGGCTACATCGGCGGTCCCACGATGGCGGTCATCGCCAAGATGAACCCCGACCGCAAGGTCGTGGTCGTTGACATCAACGCCGAGCGCATCAAGGCGTGGAACTCCGAGGACTACGCGCTTCCGATCTACGAGCCCGGGCTTGTGGACGTCGTCAGGGAGGTGCGCGGAAAGAACCTCTTCTTCTCGACGGATATCGAAGGCGCCGTCAAGGAGTGCGACATCGTCTTCGTGGGCGTCAACACGCCGACGAAGATGTTCGGCCGCGGGGCCGGGCGCGCGAGCGACCTCCAGTACTGGGAGGCGACGGCGCGCGAGATCAAGGAGTGGGCGACGGGCGACAAGGTCATCGTCGAGAAATCGACGTTGCCCGTCCGCACCGCCGCCGCGATGGACGCCATCCTCAACGACCACGCGAAGCATTCCTTCACCGTCCTCTCCAACCCCGAGTTCCTCGCCGAGGGAACCGCGATCCGCGACCTCCTGGAGCCCGACCGCGTGCTGATCGGCGGACCCGCCACGCCCGCCGGGCAGAAGGCCGTCGCCGAGATCGTGGACATCTACCGCGGCCAGGACGGACGCTGGGTTCCGCAGGAGAGGATCCTCACGACGAACGTTTGGTCCGCCGAGCTCACCAAGCTCGCCGCCAACGCCATGCTCGCGCAGCGCGTCAGCTCCGTCAACGCACTCGCCGGACTCTGCGAGGCGACGGGCGCGGACATCGACGAGGTGGCGCGCGTCATGGGCGCGGACCGCCGCATCGGCTCGAAGTTCCTCAAGGCAGGCCCCGGATTCGGCGGAAGCTGCTTCAAGAAGGACGTGCTCAACCTCGTCTATCTCTGCGAGTCGTTCGGACTCCACACGGCGGCCGAGTACTGGGCCCAGGTGATCAAGATGAACGAGCACCAGCAGGAGCGCATCGTGACGCGCCTGTTCAAGGCGATGTTCAACACGCTAGCCAACAAGCGCATCGCGCTCTTCGGCTTCGCGTTCAAGGCCGACACCGGCGACACGCGCGAGACGCCCGCCGGAACCGTCGCGCGACTCCTCCACGAGGAGCACGTCCGCCTCGCGATCACCGACCCCAAGGCGCTGCCCAACGCGCGCAGGGATCTCGCGGACCTCGACGGCATCGACTACGTGGACGATCCGTACAAGGCGGCGGAGAACGCGGACGCGGTGCTCCTCATGACGGACTGGAGGGAGTATCCTGCGCTCGACTGGGCCAGGATCTTCGACGTGATGCGCAAGCCCGCGCTCGTTTTCGACACGCGCAACTGCCTCGACGCGTCCGCCCTCCTGGGTCTAGGTTTCAAGGTCCTCAACATCGGCAAGTAGCCGGCAAGGAACGTTATGGAAATCCCATACAAGACATACCTCGCCGAGAGCGAGGTCCCGACGTCATGGTACAACGTCCGCGCGGACATGAAGAAGAAGCCCGCGCCGCTCCTCAACCCCGCGACCGGCAGGGCGTGCACGGCGACGGACCTCGAGCCCGTCTTCTGCTCCGAGCTGGTCAGGCAGGAGTTGGACGACTCTACTGCACAGTTCCCGATCCCGAAGGGCATCCTCGACTTCTACAAGATGTTCCGCCCCTCGCCGCTCATCCGCGCGTACTTCCTCGAGAAGGCGCTCGGCACCCCGGCGAAGATATACTACAAGTTCGAGGGCAACAACACGTCCGGCTCCCACAAGCTCAACAGCGCCGTCGCGCAGGCGTACTACGCCAAGGAGCAGGGACTTAAGGGCGTCACGACCGAGACGGGAGCCGGCCAGTGGGGCACGGCGCTCTCGATGGCGTGCGCGTTCTTCGGACTCGACTGCCGCGTGTTCATGGTCAAGTGCTCCTACGAGCAGAAGCCGTTCCGCCGCGAGGTGATGCGCACGTACGGCGCCAACGTGACGCCCTCGCCGTCCATGACAACCCAGATCGGCGAGAAGATCAACCGCGAGCACCCCGGCACGACCGGCTCCCTCGGCTGCGCCATCTCCGAGGCCGTCGAGGCGGCGGTCTCCAATCCGGGCTACCGCTACGTCCTCGGCTCCGTCCTCAACCAAGTCCTCCTCCACCAGTCCATCATCGGACTTGAGGCGCGCGCCGCGTTCGAGAAGCTCGGCGCGAAGCCGGACGTCATAATCGGCTGCGCGGGCGGCGGGTCGAACCTCGGCGGACTCATCGCGCCGTTCATGGGCGAGAAGCTGCGCGGCGAGGCGGACTACCGCATCGTCGCCGTCGAGCCCGCGAGCTGTCCGTCCTTCACGCGCGGACGCTACGCGTACGACTTCTGCGACACGGGCCGCATCTGCCCGCTCGCGAAGATGTACACGCTCGGAGCGGACTTCATCCCGTCCGCCAGCCACGCGGGCGGCCTCCGCTACCACGGCATGAGCTCGACGCTGTCCGAACTCTACGACCAGGGCCTCATGGAGGCCAGGAGCGTCAGGCAGACGGACGTCTTCGCGGCGGCGCAGTACTTCGCGCGCACTGAGGGCATCCTGCCCGCGCCGGAGTCGAGCCACGCCATCCGCGCGGCGATCGACGAGGCCGTGAAGTGCCGCGAGGAGGGCAGGGAGGAGACGATCCTCTTCGGACTCACCGGCACGGGATACTTCGACATGACCGCGTACCAGGCGTTCAACGACCACACGATGGGCGACTACATCCCGACGGACGAGGAGCTCGCAGCGTCCTTCGCGAAGCTTCCGAAGGTCGGCTGACGCATTCGCCTGTCTTGATTCTCCGTCCGCATTTGCTATAATATCCTGTAACAAGGAAAAACACCTCAAGGAGGAAAACATGGTCAACCGCATCATCCTTAACGAAACATCGTACCACGGCGCCGGCGCCATAGGGTCGATCGTCGGCGAGCTCGCGGCCCGCGGACTCAAGAAGCCGATCGTCTTCACGGACCCCGACCTCATCAAGTTCGGCGTCTCCAAGAAGGTGACCGACCTCCTCGACAAGGCCAAGGTCGCGTACGCCGTGTACAGCGACATCAAGGCCAACCCGACGATCGAGAACGTCAAGAACGGCGTCAAGGCGTTCAAGAAGGCGAAGGCGGACGCGATCATCGCAATCGGCGGCGGCTCGTCCATGGACACCGCCAAGGCCGTCGGCATCATCGTCGCCAACCCGAAGTTCGCCGACGTCCGCTCGCTTGAGGGCGTCGCGCCGACGACCAAGCCCTCCAAGCCGATTCTCGCCGTCCCGACGACCGCCGGAACCGCGGCCGAGGTCACGATCAACTACGTCATCACGGACGTCGAGAAGAAGCGCAAGTTCGTCTGCGTCGATCCGCACGACATCCCCGTCGTCGCGTTCGTCGATCCGGACATGATGTCCTCCATGCCGAAGGGCTTGACGGCGTTCACCGGAATGGACGCGCTAACCCACGCGATCGAGGGCTACATCACCAAGGCCGCGTGCCCCATGACGGACATGATGCACCTCGAGGCGATCCGCCTCATCTCCGCCTCGCTGCGCGACGCCGTCGCCAACAAGCCGTCCGGCCGCGCTGGAATGGCGCTCGGACAGTACATCGCCGGAATGGGCTTCTCCAACGTCGGACTCGGAGTTGACCATGCGATGGCGCATGGACTCTCCGCGCTCTACGACATGCCGCACGGCAAGGCCTGCGCGATCCTCCTCCCGACGGCGATGAAGTTCAACGCCACGAAGAGCGGATCGAAGTACCGCGAGATCGCGCGCGCGATGGGCGTCAAGGATGTTGACAAGATGTCGCAGTCCGAGTACCGCAAGGCCGCGATCGCCGCCGTCGAGAAGCTCGCGAAGGACGTCGGCATCCCGCCGAGCCTCAGCGGAGTCCTCAAGAAGGAGGACGTCAAGTTCCTCGCAGAGTCCGCCTACGCGGACGCGTGCCGTCCGGGCAATCCGCGCGACTGCACGGTGAAGGACATCCAGAAGCTCTACCTGTCGCTCATCTGAGCCGGAACGGAGCATCAACCGCAGGCGGGACAAATGGCGCAACGACCGTTTGTCCCGCCTGACGCAAAGCGGAGAAGGGAGCAGGGAACATGTCGAAAGCCGGTGAAGCTGTCGCCAGCCTTATAGCGGAAGCCAGCACGTCGATTCCGCCGGACGTGGAGAAGGCGCTCAAGTCCGCGCGCCGCCGCGAGGAGAAGGGGTCGTCCGCCGCGGTGGTCCTCAAGACGATCCTCGACAACTGCGCGCTCGCCCGCCGCGGACGCACCCCGCTCTGCCAGGACACCGGCACGCTCGCGTTCTACATCGACGAGCGCCTGCGCCGCAGGTTCCCGCCGTCCGTCCTCAAGGAGGGCGTCGCGCTCGCGACCGCGCGCGGATACCTCAGGAAGAACTGCATCGACTCCGTCACCGGCAGGTCCTACGACGACAACTGCGCGGACGGCGCACCCGTCGTCCACTACGTCGAGGGCGACTCCGGTGCCGCGCCTGAGATCACGCTCGTCATGAAGGGCGGAGGGTCCGAGAACATGTCCCGCCAGTATTCGCTTCCGGACGCCTCGCTCGGCGCGGGACGCGACATGGCAGGCGTGAGGAGGTGCATCCTCGACGCCGTGCAGAAGGCGCAGGGTTACGGATGCGCGCCGGGGATCCTCGGCGTGTGCATCGGCGGAGACCGCGCGACGGGATTCGAGGTCGCCAAGGAGCAGCTGCTGCGTCCGCTGGACGAGAGGCGCAAGGACGACCCCGAGCTGCGCAGGATGGAGAAGGACGTCCTGGCGGACGCCAACACGCTCGGGATAGGTCCGATGGGCCTTGGCGGCAGGACCACGCTCCTCGGCGTGAAGATCGCGTCGCGTCCGCGCGTGCCGGCCTCGTTCTTCGTGACGGTTGCATACATGTGCTGGGCGTGCAGGCGCAGGACGATCAAGGTTGCGGACGGACAAGGGAAAGGGGTGTTGGCATGAAGGGGATAAGGCTTCCGGCGGACGAGAGGGACATACGCGCGCTCAAGGCGGGCGACGCGGTGAGCATCACGGGGCTCATCCACACCGGACGCGACAGGTTCCACAAGTGGTTCGCGGACGGACATCCGATCGACGTCGATTTCAGGGGCGGGGCGCTGTACCATTGCGGACCAGTGGTCGTGCGCGAAGGCGGCGAGTGGCTCGTACGCGCGGCGGGCCCCACGACGTCCGTCCGCGAGAACCCGTACGAGCCGGACTTCATCGCGGCGTCCGGCGTGCGCGTGATCATCGGCAAGGGCGGCATGGACGCCGCGACGCTCGCCGCCATGAAGCGGCACGGATGCGTCTATGTGCAGGCCGTCGGCGGGGCGGCGGCGATCTCCGCGGCGAGCGTGAAGCGCGTGGCCGGGGTCTCGTACCTGGAGGAGTTCGGCGCGGCGGAGGCGTGCTGGCATTTCGAGGTCGAGGGCTTCACCGGTGTCGTGGCGATGGACGCCCGAGGGGTCAGCCTTTTCGAGAAGGTTGCGGAGAATTCGCGCAAGGCTCTCGCGAAACTGCTCTGAGCCGCGTAAATTTGGTATAATGTACGGTCAACGGGACGCCTGCCGCCAAAAGGAGATGCGGCGGGCGGGTCCGCATGGCAGCAAGAAGCGCGAAAGGAGCGCACAGATGAAGCAGTACAACGTTGGTCTCGTGGGAATCGGCGCGGTCGGCACCGAGATGATAAAGGTCCTCAAGGAGCGCAAGTTCCCTTGCGGGAAGGTGCAGGTCTTCGCCTCGCGCGAGCGCGACGAGCAGATCCTTGGCGAGACGTACCATGTCCTTCCGGCCACGGAGAAGTCCTTTGACGGACTCGACATCGTCCTTTTCGCGGGCAAGACGGACGTCGCGATCCAGCTCAAGGACGCCGTCGTCAAGGCCGGTGCCAAGATGATCGACAACTCGCGCGCGTTCCGCCAGGACCCGGAGGTTCCGCTCGTCGTTCCGCAGGTCAACGCGGAGGACCTCGACTGGAACAAGGGCGTCATCGCGAACCCGAACTGCACGACGGCGATCATGCTTGAGGCGGTCGCGCCGCTGCACCGCGCGAAGGGGCTGAAGCGCCTTATCGCATCGACGTACCAGGCCGCGTCCGGCGCGGGCGCGCCCGGGCTTGCGGAGCTGGAGCAGCAGATCCACGAGTACGCGGAGGGCAGGCCGCTCACCGTCAAGGCGTTCGCGCACCAGCTCACGTACAACCTGATTCCGCACATCGACAAGTTCGACCCTGAGAACTGGTACACGCTGGAGGAGCTGAAGATGCGCAACGAGGCGCGCAAGATGCTCCACCACCCGGACCTGAAGCTCAGCTGCACGTGCGTGCGCGTTCCGATCGCCCGCGCGCATTCCGAGTCGCTTAACCTCGAGTTCGAGAACGAGATCACGCCCGAGGAGGCGCGCGAGATACTGTCGGCGTCCGAAGGCGTCCGGGTCGTTGACGATCCGCTGAACAACGCCTATCCCATGCCGCTCGACGCGACGGCGAAGTACGACGTCCTTGCCGGACGCATCCGCCAGGACATTTCGCGCGACGACAGGCGTGGACTCGAGATGTTCGTCTCCGGCGACCAGCTTCTGCGCGGAGCCGCCCTTAACGCCGTCGAGATCGCCGAGCACCTCATCAAGCGCGGGCTCGTCTGATTTTCTCCTTCGCGTTCATCCGCATTAATGGAGATGGAGACGGTGAAGGGCAAGACGTTCCTGAGGCAGATGCGGTCGCTGGTGGGGCTGTCGTTCCTCGAGCTTTGGCGCAGAAACGACATATTCGCGCTCCTGGTGCTCGCGCTCGCGGTCATGGCGCCGCTTTCCATGGCGACGCCGTTCGGCGCGCACGGCGCGTCGCGCTACATGGACGAGGCGGCGCTGCTGCTCATATGGGGCTTCTCCCTGTTCATATCCCTCGGCGCAGGCGCGCGCCTGTTTCCGCCGGAGTTCGAGAGTCGCACGGTCTATCCGCTGTTCTCAAAGCCGATATCGCGCGGACGCCTCCTCTTCGGCAAGTACCTCGGCGCGGTAGCCGCGTCGTGGTCCGCCCTTGCGCTCTTCTATGCCCTCTTCGCCGGAAGCATGCTCCTCCGCGGAGCGTCCCTCTCCGTCGAGCTGTTCGAGGCGGCCGTCCTCCACTTTGCCTTCGTCGCGCTCGCCGTCTCAATATCGCTTCTTGGCTCGCTGGCCGTCACGCCGTCCGCCAACCTCACGCTCTCCGCGATCGTCCTCGCGTCCATGTTCTTCTTCGGACGCAAGCTGCCGGACTACGCGGCGTCCGCCCCGGCGCCCGCGTCATGGCTTGCGAACATCGCCTACGCCGTCGCGCCGCACGCGGAGTTCTTCGACATGCGCCAGCGCATGATCCACGGATGGGGCGCGGTTGACGGATGCGTCATGCTGGCGGTCCTCGGCTACGCGGCCGTCTATTCAGGAGCGTGCCTCGCGCTTGCCGCCCTCGTTCTGAAGAGGAAGCGCATATGACCCGGCTCGCCGCGACAGCCGCATGCGCCGCGCTCGCCGCGGCCGCGCTGGCCCTGGCGGTCCGCACCGCCGGACAGGCTCGAGCGCCACAGGTCGCAACCGGCGAGGACGCGCTTTCCGTCGCGTTCGGCGATGCGCGCGTCGTCATCGGACAGGCTATGCTCCAGAAGGCGGACAGCTATTTCCACGGCGGGATCGACATGGAGCCGCACGACTGCGAGATGGACGGGGCGCACGACCACGAGCACGACCACGACCACGAACACGAACACGACTGCGACGGGGACTGCGACGGACACGACCATGGGCATGGCGACGGACATGCGGACGAAGCGCCGGAATCCGCGCACCGTCGTTTCGATCCCTGGCGCTGGATCAACTCGCACGTGCGCGCCCCGCAGGTCGAGCGTCACCTGGACGGAGAGAAGGCGGTGGAGCTCATGCCGTGGTTCTGGGCGTCCGTCAGGTCCGATCCCCACAACATCGACGCATGGACGACCGCATGGTACATCGCGAACAAGGTCATGAAGGACAGGGATCTCGCATGGCGCGTCATCGAGGAGGGAATGGCGAAGAATCCCGACAGCCTGGAGATCGCGTTCTACGGCGCGAGGCACATCTACGACGCCGGACGCGGCGACGTCGCAAAGGCGAAGCGGCTTTTCGAGGACGTCCGCGACAGGGCGATTTCCCGATGCGGAGGCGACGAGGAGCGCCTGTCGGAGTCCGACCGCTACATGCTCATGTTCGCCCGCAACTACCTCGACGCGATCGCGGACCCTCAGCGGTCCGCCAAGCCGAAGGCGGAATGACATCCCAAAGGGAAGACTCGATGAAGAAGATGCTCCTTCTTTTCGCCGCGCTGATCGCGCTCCATGCGACGGCGCGCGAGATTTCGTCCGGCGAGGCCGGCCGTGCGGCGTCCGCGTGGCTGCGGCGCGACAATGCGCCGCTCGGCGCGGCGATCGCGTCGGCGGAAGTCGCTGAAGTGCGGACCTGCAGTGAAGGCGACACGCCGCTGTTCCACATCGTTCGCATGACTGGCGGCGGCGTGGTGGTCACATCGTCCGAAAGCGGCGTGACGCCCGTCATCGCGTTTCTGGACGCCGGCGACATCGACGGGTCCGACGGCAATCCGCTTTGGGAGATCCTCAACGCAGACATGTCCAACCGCATTGCGCGGGTGAAGGCGGTCAGAGCCGAGGAAGCGACGGATGAAAAGAGGCTTCGCGCGGGCGCAGGCTCAGAACCATTTGCCGCTGAGGAGGCTGCGTGGGCCGGACTGCTGGACGAAGGCGGACGGCAGAAGGCGGGCGGCATTTCCGACGCCTCCGGCATTTCCGATCTTCGCGTTCCGGCTCTTCTTTCCACAAGATGGGACCAGGGGAACGGCGCCGGCAACTACTACACGCCCACGAATGCGGCAGGTTCCGCAGACAACTACCCCTGCGGCTGCGTCGCCCTCGCCGGCGCGCAGATCGCCTACTTCTGGCGGTTTCCGACGGAGGCGCGCCCCCAGGTGACGCGGACATGCTATATTAGCGACGTTGAAAACACCTTCACCACCCTTGGCGGCACATACGACTGGTCTAACATGCCGCCGCTCGACTTCTATACCTCCCAACTCTCCCTCGTGAAGCGGCAGGCGGTCGGCAGGCTCTGCTACGATTTCGGCGTCGTCACGCGGATGAACTGGGGGCCTGGCGGCTCCGGCACCGTCTCGGCCTTCCTGGCCGAGGCGTTCACGGACGTCTTTGGTTACGCAAGCGCCAAGTCCTACCTCCACTTTGACGGCAACGTCATTCCGGATAAACTCGTCGAGAAGGCCGTCCTCGCCAATCTCGACGCCGGATGCCCCGTCGCGGTGAGCATTTACGGACATTCCGTCGCGGCAGACGGATACGGCTACGTATCCGACACGCTCTATACGCACCTGAACTTCGGATGGGGCGGACTTGCCAACGCATGGTACAACCTCCCCGACGTTTCGGACGACTCTACAGGCTACTCCAGCACTGTCCTGGACCAGGTCGTTTACAACATCTTCCCGAATGCGACCGGCGAGCTTCTGACGGGGCGCGTCTTGGACTCGGACGGAGACCCCGTTTCCGGTGCGACGGTGACTGCGACGAACGGCTTGTCCACCGTCACAGGCACGACCAACGGACGCGGCATCTACGCGCTCCATGTGGCCGGAGGCCGGTCCTGGACGGTTACAGCGACGTACGGCGCGGACTCCGGCTCCGTGACGGTGACTGTCACGGAATCCAAACAGGCGTCGTTGACAAGGACGGTCCAAGGCTGCATGGTGTCATACCCCGGTTCGATCGGCAACAGCTGGGGCAACGACATAGAACTTGGCGTGGATGTCCCCGCTGGCGGCTCCACCATAGACGACGGTCAGGGCGGATACGCGGCGTGGGCGGCGGCAAACGGACTCGGCGAGCCGGATGCGGTGACCGACGGGCAGCCGAACCTCATCCGCTACGCATTCGACGTGCCGAGCGAACCATTCTCGCCTATTACTGGCATCTTTTTCCAGGATGGCAAGCCGGCCGTCACCTTTATGTCGCTTGTGAACACCGACGGCGTTACGGTGAGGGTCCTTTCCTCCACAAATCTCCTGGACTGGGCTGCCGCCGAGGAATACGACTTCCCCGCTACGGAGTACAACGGTCTCATCTTCAACCACACCGACCCGCAGCGCTTCTACATGTTGAAGGCTGAGTAATTTACAGAGGAGCAAAAGAGCATTGAAAAGCAGGGGCACGGATGGGAACGAGCGAGGGACATAGTCTGGTGTACAGGTTGGCGATTCTTGTCCTGCTTGCGATGACGGCGGGATGCATGACGATTGAGAAGCGGCTTGCAAAGGCAGACGACGTGCGCTCGCTTGCGCAGGCGGCTGCAGACTTCTACGTCAACGACGGAAACGACGACACGTGCGTGGTCGGCGTCTTGTGCGGAATCGACGGCACGCCTGTCTTTGCCGCCGCCGGCGGGGCGGACGAGCACAGCCTCTACAGGATCGCCTCGCTGTCGAAGCTTTTTTTCGCGCCTGTGGTGAGGAAGCTCCACGAGGAAGGACGCATTGACCTCGATCGCCCTGTCACCGACTATTCCAAGCTGGACCTCCCGCCGGAATGCGCGCATGTGACGCTGCGAGATCTTCTCGAGAACAGAAGCGGACTCCCCCGCGAGTTTCTCACGCCGTGGAACCCCGTGGATATGTTCACGGCGTTCCGCTGCGGATTCGTCGGCAGCCACATCTACTCGGACTTCGACACGCGCGAGTCATTTGCGCGCGAGCTGAACCGTCCGAGGTGGCGGTCCGCGATGAGTAAGGGCGGCAGCGTCTATTCCAACATGGGCTTCGGGCTTCTGGGCATGACGGTGGAGGATGCCATGGGGAGCGACCTTGAGACGATCCTCGCCGAGTGGCTGACGCGTCCGCTTGGCCTGGCGGACACGGCATACGTCCCGCGAGGCGACCAGACCAACCGCGTCACGCGCGCGTGCGCAGGGCACTTGCCGTGGCTGGTACGGCGCAGGCACGAAGTCCCGGACCACAGGCTTGGCGATGCGCTTCGCGCGACGGGTGGGCTCTTCTCCTCGGCGTCCGACTGCATCGCGCTTTGCAGGCGCTGCTGGCCGATGGTTGACTCCTGCATGGAGGGCCGTCCGCTCGACTCGTATCCCGACGATGCCGTGTACGGACTTCTCCGCGTCCATGTGCTGCGCAGCGGACGCCGCATCGTGTACCGCGCCGGCATGATATACGGCGGCGCGTCGTTCGTCGGCTACGACCCGGCGACGCGTTCGGTGGTGGTCATACTGCGCAACGTCACGAGCTGGCCCGACCGCCGCGGTTTCGCGGTCATGGAGCGCCTCGACGCGCTATTGTCCTCAGACTGACGGACGGCACCACCGCTCCCGAGCGCTTCTTCCGCATTGGGGTGGAGGAGAGGGAGAATTGGCTATACTGTTTGGCAATGTTTAATTTACGGGAATAAGTATTTTTAATTTATGGGAATGAAAGTGCTTAAATTATAGAAGTGATATTGACGGCCAATGTGCATATCTGGTATAATGCCTCATAATTGATGATATAATGATAATTTAACGCCATGAGAGCAGAGTATAAGAAAAGAGTGGTAGATGACATTCTGGACTTCTATCTGGAATGCATGGGGGCAGTCTTGATAGAAGGACCTAAATGGTGTGGTAAAACCCGCACTGGAGAAGAGCACGCAAGTGGAAAATGACTTCCACACGCTAAGCGAGATTTGTGATAGAATAGTCGCATCAACAGGAATGACGACATGAAGAAAATGCTGCTCGCAATCGCCGCGATGATCGCGGCCGCAACCACCGCATTCGCGGCGAACTGCACGATCGAGGATTGCTCCATCTACGCCTTCGGCGCGGGGCCGCGGCCGTTCTGCGGCAGCGACTCGACCTTCGAGGGCGGCTCCCTCTCCGCCGCCCGCATCGAGGAACTCACGCGGGATTGGCCCGAGGTCAAGCAGCACGTCGACGGCGCCACGGCGATTTTCCGCCTTTGCGTCAATGGGTAGTGTCCGTCAGGATCGTACTGGAGGGCCATGAACATGATACCGAAGAAATTGCATTATGTATGGCTTGGCGATGGCGAGCCGCCAGAACAGGATCGCAAGTATATTGAAGGCTGGTTGAAGGTCTCCCCGGGCTGGGAGCTGCGGCGGTGGGGGCTGGACGACCTGAAGGGGATCGACAGCGCTTTTGTGCGCGAGACGATCGAGACGAAGCGCTGGGCGTTCACCAGCGACTGGCTGCGCCTGTCGGTGTTGTCGAACGAGGGCGGATTTTATCTGGACACAGATGTCGAGCTCAAAAGTTCGCTCGAACGGTTCTGCGGCGACTCGCTCTGTATGGGCTTGAATTACAGCGGTCGGCCGCAGACGGCGCTCATTGGCGCAGAGCCGCATCATCCAATTATGGAGGAAATGCTGGCGGAATACGCCGACAAGCACTTCATCCTAGCAGAGGGGTGCTATGACGAGACGGCCAATACCGATCGATTCTTCAAGCTTTTCTTGCGTCATGGGGTGAATCTGGAGAAGCTTTCGCAGGATCGCGCCGCGGAAGTCATGCCGGGCGTGAAGCTGTATCCTTCGTCGCTACTCTGCCGTCCGAGCGGCAATTTGGAAAACGTGGCGCACCACCATAAAGCAGGCACTTGGCTCACACCATACAAGCGTCAGGCTATTTACGAACTTCCTGGCGGCTATCGCGTCCTCAGGCTCAAAAAAAGGCTGCGGATGAGTCCAGACGCCGCCAATCAGATCGAACTGCTGCAGCACGAGCGGCAGGTGGCGAAGTTGTCGCTTGGACGGGTGCTGCTTGTGCTGGTGCGGAAATGCAGGTAAACGCATAGTCGCGCTCCTTGCCGCAATTCGTGGTTGCGCGAAGCGCCGATTTGTGCTTTGGGAGGGACGGGCTCTGTCCCGGCCGGGACGGAGCCCGGTCCTCTCTTTGTGCGGAGCATTCTTCGAATATTTTTTTTATTTTGGTATAATACCTTACGTAAGGGAGTGGTGTGCACACATGAAACGGTCAGTGAAGACTCTCTGCGAATTGTATCAAGCTACACACGTTTATGGCGGGTGCGTTTCTTTATGCCCTGAAACGGTACTCGTCGTCAATTCCGAATTGTCAAAAGGGCGCGCAGGATGCTGCAGCGACATTTCTGTCGCTTTTGCTATTTTTCCAACCCACTTGTCGAAAGGAACAACACCATGAAAAAGATGCTGCCCTTCGTCGCCGCGCTGTTCGCGGCCGCAACCACCGCGCTCGCGGACCTCTACGTGACGCCTACGGGCGCCGGAAACAAGGACGGCTCGTCCTGGGCCAACGCCTTCGCCGGCATCCAGGCCGCCGTCGATTACGTCGATGCCGCCGTGGCCGCCGACCCGAACTACGCGATCCCCGTGATCCGCGTTGCCGACGGCACCTACTCGCGCGTGTCGATCACGAACGACATCGCGCTCGACGTCCGCTCCGTGAACGGCGCGGCCGCGACGGTTATCGACGGCGGCGGCACGAACAACTGCGTGAACGTCCAGATCGCATCCAACAACTACGGCCAGGCACCGAAGTTCACCGGCTTCACTCTCCAGAACGGCAACGTGCGCGGCCAAACCTACGAACGCGGCGGCGGCGCGGCGGGCGGTTCGCTTTTCGATTGCATCATCGAGGACTGCGTCGCCTGGCAGGGCGGCGGCACCTACCTCGCGAACACGATGCGCTGTGTCATCCGCCGCTGCTATGCCTCGAGCTACGGCGGCATCGCCTACGGCGGCAGCCACGTGAACGACCTCATCGTCGGGAACTCCGGCTACTGGGCGCCCATCTACAACGCTTCGCTCTACAGCAGCACAGTGGCGGACAACACGGCGGAATCCATCCACTACGACTTCCTCGACGGCAACTCGACCGCCCGCAACTGCATTCTCTGGAACAACAAGATATACAACTACCACACCGAGCAGGACGAGGTCTTTGCACGGGACGACCAGCAGGACCCGAAGTTCGTGGGCGGCGGCGACTACCACCTCCGCGCCGGCTCGCCCGCGCTCAATGACGGACTCGAGGACTGGCAGACCGAGGCCTACGTCGGCCTCACCGACCTCGACGGCAACGCCCGCGTCCAGGGCGCGAAGATCGACCGCGGCTGCTACGAGGCCGCGAACGGACAGGGCCTCGTGGGCGTCCTCGTCCTCGCGTCCGCCGAGGGCAACGGCACCGTCTCGCCCGCGCATTCGTTCGTGAACGTCGGCGCGACCGTCACGATCACGGCGGACACCTCGACCTGGCACCGCGACGTGACGGCGTGGAAGACGAACGGCGTCGTCGTGGCGGGCGCCACGGGCAACTCCCTCACCTTCACCGCGACGGGCGAGCAGATCGACGTCGTCGCGCAGTTCGCCACGCTCGACTGGTTCGTGAACGGCACGACGGGCAGCGACACGGCGAACAACGGCCGCACCGCATCGACGGCGTTCAAGACGATCCAGCACGCGATCGACTGCGCCGCGCCCGAGGAGCAGATCTTCGTCGCGGCGGGCACCTACGCGCCCATCGACGCCTCGCGCGCCAACGTCGCCATCATCGGCGACGGACGCGACACGACCATCATCGACGGCGGCGGCACGACGCGCTGCGCGGACCTCGGCGAGCGCAACTTCTCCTATCTCCAGGGCTTCACGCTCCGCAACGGCCGCCACATGAACGTCGGCACTACCCCCGGACAGGGAGAGGAGGGCACCGGCGGCGGCGGCGCGAAGGGCGGCTTCCTCATCGACTGCGCGATCGAGAACTGCCACTCGACCTTCGGCGGCGGCGCGTTCCACTCCGAGATCCACCGCTCGATCATCCGCGACTGCTCCGCCTACGAGGGCGGCGGCGCAATCTTCGGCGAATATTTCAACTGCCTCTTCGACCGCAACTGGGCGGTGCAGGGCGGCGCGGCGTCGTCCGCCGGGCTCTGGGGCTGCACGGTCGTGCGCAGCCGCGCCGTCGATTTCGCGGCGGTCTACGTCTCGACCGCCTACAGCACGATCTTCTGGGGCAACAAGACCTCGAACGGGCGCTCCAACTACTGGCTCCAGGGCCACGGCGA
>JAGCFB010000095.1 GCA_017650345.1 Kiritimatiellia bacterium
AGTCCTTCCGGGCGCGCACGTCGGGGAAGGCGCCGTGGTGCAGGCGGGTAGCGTCGTGATGGGCGTCATACCTCCGTGCGCAATCGCCGCGGGCAACCCCGCGAAGGTCATCGGATGGCGCGACGTCGAGCACTACAACAGGCTCAAGGTCGCCGCGGGCGGAAAGCCGGTGGAGCCCCCTGCGGGGGAGTTGAAAGTTGAAAGTTCAAAGTTGAAAGTTGAAAGTTCGAAGTCGAGTGTTGAAAGTTCGAAGCTGCATGACGGACGCCTCGCCGACATCTTCTGCGGCGTGTTCTCCGTGACGCCGGAGGAGGCCGTCGCGATGAAGTACAAGGAGCATCCGGCATGGGACTCCGCCGGGCAGATGGCGCTTGTCTCGGCCATCGAGCGCGAGTATGGCCGCGCGCTCTCGCCCGGGGAGATATACCGCCTCAGGTCGTTTGCCGATGCACTTGACATCCTGGCGCAGGGGCGCGGGGGCGACGAGAGTCGGCGGATGACTGGGGGAAGCGGCGTCTCGCCGCTTCATGGCCGCGTCTTCGACCTCGGCCGCGATGGGACCGCTGTGGTCGACAAGGGACGCGAGGTCTCGTACCGCGAGCTCGCCGCCCTCTCCGCGGACGCCGTGAAGGGGCTGAAGCCGCAGACGGTGAAGGTCGTGGTGAACGGACAGGACCTCGCGACCGTCGCGACGTTCGTCGGATGCGTGAACTCTGGCGTGGTGCCGCTCATGGTCCCCGCGACGATGGACCCCGAGCTCCTCGCAAGGCTCCGCTCGATGTACGAGGGAAAGCCGACTTCGCCGGACCTCGCCCTGCTCCTCACGACGAGCGGCTCGACGGGGAGCCCCAAGCTCGTGCGCATCTCGCGCGCGAACCTGCGCGCGGACAACGAGATGAGCGAGCGGCTCTTCTCGCTCGACGCCGCGACGCGCATGACGATGATACTTCCGATATGCTACGCGTGGGGGCTTTCCGTCGCGTGCGCGGTGCTCAAGGCGGGAGGCACGCTCGTGATGACGAGGAGGACGGTGATGGACGCGGAGCTCGCGGACGTGATGCTCGCGGCCGGCGCGACGCACCTCGCGGGCGTTCCGTACATGTACGAGGTGCTCGACCGCTTCCGCTTCTTCGAGCGCAAGTTCCCCGCGCTCAGGGGGCTTCTCGTCTCCGGCGGCGCGCTCGCCCCCGCGCTTAGGCGGAAGTTCGCCGAGGAGGCGAAGGCGCGCGGGATATCCTTCAGCGAGGGATACGGGCAGACCGAGACGACAGGCGTCATGTCGACGATCCGCACCGATCTTCTCCCGGAGCGCATCGGCTCCATCGGAAGGGCCGGAGAGGGCGGGCGCTTCAGGATCGACGACGGCGAGCTCGTCTACGAGGGACCGATCGTCGCGATGGGATACGCCGTCTGCGCGGAGGACCTCCTCGGGGGCGACGAGTGGAAGGGCGTCAGGCGCACCGGAGACCTCGCGTCGATTGACGCAGAGGGGTACGTCACGCTTTCCGGACGCGCCTCGCGCTTCCTGAAGATATTCGGGAACCGCGTCTCTTTAGATGAGGTCGAGAACCTCGTGAAGGACGGCTTTCCGGGGGCGGGCTGCGCGGCGACCGGGGCGGACGGAGACCTGCGCGTCTTCGTGGCGTCCGCCGCGCCCGAGGAGGTCGAGAGGTTCCTCGTCGCCAAGCTGCACTTCAACGCGACGGTGATGAAGGTCCGCGCCGTCGACGCGATACCGCTCAACGCGAACGGCAAGACGGACTATCCGAAGCTCAGGTCCGAGGCTGGTCTGGCCTGACGCCGAAGAGCCATCCGAGGTTGTGCTTCACCCTCGCGAGGAGGAGCGCCGTGCGCGTCGTGACGCCGTACTTCTTCATCTTCTTCTTCAGCTCGTACTCGCGCTTCTCCTCCTTCGTGCGGTAGTCCCTCGCAGTGAAGCCCTCCATCATCAGCGCGGACGCCACGAGGTCCACGGCAACGTCCCTCTTGTCGTCGTGGTAGTCAAGCTCGATCTGGAATATGCCGTCGGCGATCTCCCTGCTGCGCCTGTCCTCCAGACTGCGCCCCGGGTCGTTCGCGAAGTGGACGATCTCGACGGTCGCGTGCGGGAAGGCCTGCGAGAGGATCTCCCTGATCTCCTTCAGGGTCTCCTGCGCAACGGGCTCGACCGTCGGACGGGACACGTAGGCGCAGAGTATGCGGCGCGACTTCTCCGCGAGGTCGTAGAGCCGCGCCTCGCGCCGCGCGTACTTCGCCCTGACGGCGTCGTAGCTCTTCTCGATCGGACCGTCCGCGAAGTCGTGCAGGTGCTTGAACCCCGTGCGGGAGTTGTCGAACATTCCTAGTCCGTTGACGGGGTTCGTCCCCGCATACTTGAAGTCCTCCTTGTTCAGCCATCCGTCGAAGCGCGCCGCTACGAGCTTCGCGCGCGACACGGGCGTGCCGAGCGCGATCCAGTCGAGCGGGAACGAGGCGAACTGCAGCTTGGCGCGGCGCAGCGCCACAGAACAGGCGCACGCGGCGCCGAGGCTGAATGCGAGGTCGTATCTTTCGTGCTTTGTTTCCATTGCGGGTGATTATACCATAATTTGGCGCCGCCCGCGCAGGGCTTGCAAAAAGTGAAATTTGCCCCCTTGCGCGTCGGCGCGGAAAAGGGTATAATATCTACTCAATTTTCGTAAGAGGAAAGAGAAACCATGAAGAAAGACATCCACCCGAACTACGGCGACGCCACGATCACCTGCGCGTGCGGCAACGTCATCAAGACCCGTTCCACGAAGAAGGAGATGACGGTCAACACGTGCTCCGCGTGCCATCCGTACTTCACCGGCCAGAAGACGATGGTCGACACCGAGGGACGCGTCGACTCGTTCAAGAAGCGCTACGCGAAGTTCGCGAAGTAAGCTTGATCGACAAGGACCAGATCGAAAGCGTGCTGGGTCGCCTGCCGTCCGTCGAGGCGGAGATGGGCGACCCCGCTGTTTTATCGGACAGGAAGCGCTACCGCGCCGTCTTGGACGAATACTCTTTC
>JAGCFB010000096.1 GCA_017650345.1 Kiritimatiellia bacterium
CGCGGCCGCCGCGTTCCTCGCGTTCGCCGCGCTGGCCCTGGCGGCGCTGTTCGCCGGCGGACGCGAGGCCCCGGCCAGCAGGCGGCAGCTCGTCGGCGATCCGGGGGCCATCTCGGCGGGGATGGCGGACGGATGGACGGACCTCTTTCCCGCGAAGCTCGACCGACATCTCGCCGCGTACGCCCAGCCGGGGTGGATCGCGCTTCCGCCGGAGCCGGAGGACGGCGACGAGGAGCTTTTCGCGAGGGAGCTCGCCGAGCCCTTCTCCACAGGTGCGGCGGACTCGCCGGAGAAGCGGCTTTTGAAGGGGATCGTGTCCGCGATGCGCGACGAGATGAAGGGGTACATCGAGGGCGGCGGAAGCGTCGCGGACTACCTGGAGTTCCTCGAGGACAGGCAGGACCAGGAGCGCGAGTTCCGCAACAAGGCGGTGGACGCCATAGCGCGCGCGCCGGAGTCGATGCGCGACCGCGTCAGGATGAACGTCAACGTCCGCCTTCGCGAGATGGGACTTCCCGAAGCGAATTGAGGCGGCGGCGCGCGTACTCCGCCGCGCGTTCGTACATGTCGCGCAGGGAATCGAGGCACTTGCGCTCCCCGCGCCAGAACGGGACGGGTCCGAGCCGCCTAAGCATCGCAGGCTCATTCTTCGCCATACAGCTCCTCCATGCCGATTCCGCGAAGCTCGAGAAGCGTCGATGGACGCCGCGCGATCTCCTCGCCAAGGATCAGCAGCACCGCGCTCGCGTGCTTGCAGGGATTGGCGTAGTCCGGACACGAGCACGCCGTCGTCACGTCGTAACGCCTGCGCCCGGGGGCGTCCGCCGGATCGTCCGGCAGCCTTCCGCCCGGAAAGAGGTCCATCCCCTCCGCCCTGAAGAACCCCTCCACCTCCGTCGGCAGGTCGTCCGCCAGGATGCGCGCGACGAGCATCGGCTCGGACGCGATGGCGGACACGATGCGCGAGCGCGCGTCGCCCTCGGGCGTGCGGAATGCGACGGTGACGGTGTACGGATCGGGGCGCGTGCCGACGACCCTGGCGGTGACGAGCGGACCCTCCATGCGCATCTCGACTACCTGTCCGGAGACGGCGTAGTGCCTTCCGCGTCCGAGGCGCGAGCCGAGCCCCATGGACTCCAGGCGCTCCGTCCAGCGGCGCGCCCACCAGCTGCGCCCGGCCCCGCCGCGCGGCTCCTGCGCGCGTATGCCCGAGGCGCAGCGCGGGATGCGGACGGGATAGCGCTTCCTGGACATCTCAGGCCTGCGGCGCCGGCGTTTCGGCGGAACCGGCGGCGGACTGCGCCTCGCCCTCGGCGGGCTGCGCCTCGTCGTCGGCATCCTCGCCTTCGCATACGGAGACGGACACGAGCGTCGCGCCCTCGGAGAGGCGGACGAGCTTCACGCCCTGCGCCATGCGGCCCTGGACGCTGAACTCGGAGACGGCGCTGCGGACCATCTGCTGGTCGCTCGTTATGGAGATCACGCTCTCGTCGTCCGACACGGCGTGCGCCGCGACGACAGCGCCGTTGCGGTCCGCGCCTTTGATGCCGATCATGCCCTGCCCGCCGCGTCCGTGGCGCGTGAAGTCCTTGAACTCGCAGCGCTTTCCGTATCCGTTCGCCGTCGCGATGAAGAGCGTCTTCGAGTCGTCCACCGCGTCCAGCGAAACGACGCGGTCGCCCTCGAGGAGCCTGATGCCGCGCACGCCGGTCGCCGTGCGGCCCATGCGGCGCACGTCGGACGCGGCAAAGCGCATGGCCCTGCCGTTCTTTGTGAGCATGATGACATCGTCGTCCGGCTTCACGAGGCGCACATCCTCCAGCGAATCGCCTTCATCGATGTTTATGGCGCGAATGCCCGACTTGTTGACGTTCTTGAACTCGCCGAGGAGCGTCTTCTTGACCGTGCCGTTCACCGTCGCGAAGAATACGTCCACATCGCCCTCAAATGAGCGTATGGGCAGAAGCTCTAGGACCTGCTCTCCTTCCTGGAGGTTGAGGAGGTTTATGAGCGGACGCCCGAAGCTCGTCCTAGGCGCCTCCGGAATCTGATAGGCGTCCTTGAGGAAAAGGCGTCCGGTGTTGGTGAAGAACATGAGCGAGTCGTGCGTCTGCGCGACGAAGACAAGGCGGATGAAATCCTCCTCCTTCACCTGCGCGCCGCGCACTCCGTGTCCGCCGCGCTTCTGTTCGCGGTATTCCGTGAGCGGCACGCGCTTGATGTAGCCGCGGTTCGAAAGCGTTATGACGCAAGGCGCGTCGGGAACGAGGTCCTTCATCGAGACTTCGTTCTCGTCCGCCACCAGCTCCGTGCGGCGCTTCGCGTCGTCCTTCGCGCAGTAGCGCGCCTTGATGTCCGCGAGGTCCCCGCGGATGATCGCATACACCTTCTCGGGGTCCGCGAGGATCGCGTTGAGCTCGGCGATCGTCTCGAGGAGCTTGGCGAGCTCGTCCGCGAGCTTGTCGCGCTCGAGTCCGACGAGCTGGTAGAGGCGCATCTCGAGGATCGCGTTGACCTGGAGGTCCGTGAAGCCGAAGCGCTCCTGGAGCCGCGACTTCGCCTCGTCGCGCGTCTTGGAGGAGCGGATGATGGAGACCACCTCGTCGAGGTTGTCGATGGCGAGGAGTAGCCCCTCCACGATGTGCTTGCGGGCCTCGGCCTTGCGCAGCTCGAAGCGCGTGCGGCGCGTGATCACGTCGAAGCGGTGATCGACGTAGCAGCGGAAGAAGTCCTTGAGGTTGAGGATCTTCGGACGCCCCCCGTCGATGGCGAGCATGATGGCGCCGAAGGTGGTCTGGAGCTGCGTGTGCTTGTAGAGGTGGTTGAGGACGACCTCGCCCATCGCGTCGCGCTTGACCTCGACGATGATCCGCACGTCCGCCTTCGACTCGTCGCGGATGTCGCTGATGCCGGCGATGACCTTGTCCTTGACGAGGTCGGCCATGTGCTTGATCATCTCGGCCTTGTTCACGCCGTACGGGATCTCCGTGATGACGATCCTCTCGCGCCCGTTCTCCTTCGTCTCGACCTCGGCCTTGCCGCGCACGGTGAGCTGTCCGCGCCCGAGCCTGTACATCGCGTTGATCCCGTTCCTTCCGCAGATCTGCGCGCCGGTCGGGAAGTCCGGACCCTTCACGAACTGCATCAGGTCGTCGATCGTGCAGTCCTCGCGGTGCTGGACGTAGTAGTCGATGCCGTCGCAGAGCTCGCCGAGGTTGTGCGGCGGGATGTTCGTCGCCATGCCGACCGCGATTCCCGAGGAGCCGTTGAGCAGGAGGTTCGGAAGCTTCGCCGGGAGGACCGTCGGCTCCTCCAGCGTCTCGTCGAAGTTCGGCGCCATATCGACCGTGTCCTTCTCCAGGTCGCCGAGAAGCTCCTCCGTGACGCGCTGCATCCTAACCTCGGTGTACCTCATCGCGGCCGCGCCGTCGCCGTCGATGGAGCCGAAGTTTCCGTGTCCGTCAACGAGCGGCACCCTGAGCGAGAACGGCTGCGCCATGCGGACGATCGTCTCATAGACCGCCGAGTCGCCGTGCGGATGGTACTTGCCGATCACGTCGCCCACGATGCGGGCGGACTTCAGGTGCTTCGAGTTCCAGGTGTTGTTGAGCTTGTACATCGCGTACAGGCAGCGGCGGTGGACGGGCTTCAGTCCGTCCCGCACGTCCGGAAGCGCACGCCCGACGATGACGGACATCGAATAGTCGATGTAGTCGCGGGACATCGATTCCTCGATGTTGATGTCCTCCAGCGCGGCCGCAGCCGCAGTCTCAACCGGAATCTCGCCGTTTTCTGCCTGTTCTTCGTTCATAATAGTATATTATATCATAATTCGCGCGCACACACACGCGCGCACGCGTAGAAGAAGCGCAGGGAAGGCGGGAAAACGCAACTATCGGGGGATGCTGGGCGTCCGTGGCGCGGTCAGGCGCGCTCGCCAAGCTCCGCCCAGCGCTCGACCGCGGCGTCCAGCTCGGACTGCAACGCCGGGACGCGCGCGTAGTCGTCGCGGCACTTGAGCGGGTCGGACGCCAGGATCGCCGCGATCTCCTTCTCAAGCGCGTCTATGCGGTCCGGCAGCGCGTCCAGCTCCCGCTGCTCCCTGTAGGATAGCTTCCGCGAAGCGTTGGCGGACGGCGCAGCAGGCGCAGACGGACTCCGCTCAGCCGCCGTCTCCGCGGACGTAGCCTCGGACGCCTTACGGCCCTTCCGCTGACGCTCGTAGTCCGCATACCCGCCCGGATACTGGCGCACCTCGCCGTCGCCCTCGAGGACGAAGGTCGATGTGACGACGTTGTCCAGGAACTCGCGGTCGTGGCTCACGAGAAGGAGCGTCCCCTTGTAGGCGAGCAGCTGCTCCTCCAGGAGCTCCAGCGTCTCGATGTCGAGGTCGTTCGTCGGCTCGTCCATGACAAGCAGGTTCGCCGGCTTCAGGAAGAGCTTCGCCAACATCAGGCGCGCACGCTCGCCGCCGGAAAGCGCCTTGACCGGAGTGCGCGCACGCTCGGGCGAGAACAGGAAGTCCGCGAGATAGGAATACACGTGCTTCCTGATTCCGCCGACCGTCACCTCGTCGCGGTCGCTAGCGATGTTCTCCGCGACGGTCAGCTCAGGCTTCATCTCGCTCCGAAGCTGGTCGAAGAACGCGAGCTGCACGTTGGTGCCGACTGTCACGGACCCCGATACGGGGGCGAGCCTGCCGGTGAGGAGGTTGAGGAGCGTCGTCTTCCCCGCGCCGTTCGCGCCGAGTATGCCGATCCGCTCGCCGCGAAGGACATCCGCCGTGAAGTCGCGGATGATCGGATCGCCGCCGCCGTATGAGAAGCCCAGGTTCTCGATCTTCAGGACGCGCATTCCGCCCGGCGCGGCGGTGTCGAGGCGCATGGTGGCGGTGCCGGACGCCGTGCGGCGCGCGGCGAACTCCTCGCGCAGCTTCATGAGCGCGGCGACGCGTCCCTCGTTGCGCGTTGTGCGCGCCTTCACGCCGCGCCTGATCCACGCCTCCTCCTGGGCGAGCTTCTTGGACTTCCTTTCCCAATAGACCGCCTCGTCCGCCAACAGCTCCGCCTTGCGCCTCACGAAGGTGGGATAGTCGCACTCCCAGCCGGACAGCTCGCCGCGGTCGAGGTCGAATATCTTCGTCGCGACGCGCTTCAGGAAGCGGCGGTCGTGCGTGACGACGATGACGGCCATCTCCCGCGCGCGGCGGATCATGCCCTCAAGCCAGTCGATCGCCTCCACGTCGAGATGGTTCGTCGGCTCGTCGAGGAGAAGGAGGTCCGGCTTCGCGAGAAGCGCGTCCTCCAGTATCTTCCTGCGGCGGCGTCCGCCAGAGAGCGCGTTGAACGCGTCGTCGCCCGGACGGTCCGCGGGGACGGACTGCGACACGTAGATCGTCTTGAGTCCGGGCGCGCGGACGATCTCGCCCGCATCCGGCTCCAGCTCGCCCGCGATGACCTTCATCAGCGTTGATTTGCCCTCGCCGTTGCGTCCGGTGAGCGCGGCGCGGAGTCCCTTGGAGACGGACAGCGACACGCCGTCGAGGATCGCCGGACCTCCAAAGGCCAGCGAGACATCCTTCATCGACATCAGGAAATCGCTCATGTCCGCAGTTCCTCCGTATCAGTCCTCGCGCGGAAGCGCGACGCGGTTGCCGGGGAAGAAGCGGACGCGCCCCTTCACGCGAAGCGTCATGCAGATGGAGCTCACCTTCGCCGCCGGAAGCTTCGTGCGACGCACCAGCTCGTCCATGGAAATGCCCTCGACATCGACATGCTTCATGACGAGCGCCTCCTCGATGCTGAAGCGCGGCTTCGGGGACGGTGCGGCGTCCGGCGCGGGACGGTCGGCTTTCGGCGCGGGGCTCACGTCCGGCGGCGCGGCGCGGCGCGAA
>JAGCFB010000016.1 GCA_017650345.1 Kiritimatiellia bacterium
CTCCTCCCACGCCTTCCAGAGCGCGAAGTCGCCGACGTTCTCCTTGTCGTACTCGTCCGCGGCGCAGCGCGCGCCGGTCTGCTGGTGGTCGAAGTCGATGTGCGCGAGCTTGCCGTAGCCGGGGAACTTGCGGACGTTGAAATAGACCGATCCGTCGTCGCTCTTGTAGGCGACGCCCTTCTCGACGAGACGCTCGACGAGCGCAATCATCTCGGGGATGTGGCCCGTCGCGGCGGGATAGACCTCGGCGGGCTGGATGTTGAGCTTCTTGAGGTCCGCGAAGAAGGCGTCCTTGTACGTCCTCGTGTAGTCCGTGAGCGCCACGCCGGACCCGTTCGCGCCGCGGATCGTCTTGTCGTCCACGTCCGTCAGGTTCATCACCTGGCGTATCTTCATTCCGTTGAACTGGATGACGCGCCTCAGGATGTCCTCGAACGCGTACGCGCGGAAGTTTCCGATGTGCGCGTAGTTATAGATGGTAGGTCCGCACGTGTAGAGGCGGACCTCGTTCCCTTCAAGCGGCTTGAGCTCCTCGACGCCGCGCGTCAGCGAATTGAATACTTTCATCATAGCAAGGGATATTATACCAAATCTCCCCTGCTCGCGCTTGCCCGGCGCGCGTCAGGCGTCGGCGGAGTTCAGCTCCTCCAGCCTGGTGGCCGCCTCCTCCCATTCGGACGTGTAGCGGTCGATCTCGAACTGGAGCGTGCGGACCTTCCGGTTCGCCTCTGCGAAATCGGTCGTCGGCGTCGGATTGAAGAGCTCGGCGCTCGCCTCGTCCAGCGACTTCTGCAGCTCGTCGATCTTCCGCTCGGCGTTCTCGACCTTCCTCTTCAGCTCCTTGACGAGCGGCGCGATCTTCGCCCGCTCGGCGGCCCGCTGCTGGCGGATCTCCTTCTTGCTGAGCTGGACGGCGGCCGGCTGCTGCAGGCTGTCGCCGTCGGACGCCTTCGGACGCGCGGCGCCCGCCTGCGCCCGGTCCGGCTCGGCCGCCGCCTGCTGCGCCTTCTTCTCGCAGTAGTAGTCGTAGCCGCCGGGGTACTGGCGGATGCCCTCGCGCGTGATCTCGAGGATGCTGGTCGCAGTCGCGCGCACGAAGTCGATGTCGTGCGAGACGAGGAGGATCGTGCCCTTGTACTTCTGGAGCGCCTCCTGGAGAAGGCGTCGTCCGTCGAGGTCGAGGTGCGTCGTCGGTTCGTCAAGCAGGAGGAAGTTCGGCGCGCTGAGGAAGAGGCGCAGAAACGCTAGGCGTATCTTCTCGCCGCCGGAGAGGACTCCGGCCGGCTTCTCCACGTCGTTCTCGTCGAAGCCGAACGCGCCGAGCTGGTTGCGGAAGTTCTTCTCGTTCATCCCGGGCGGGATGGCGTTCTTCGCGTTGCGGTAAACGCTCACGTCCGGGGGGATCGTCTCGGCGAACTCCTGCGAGAGGTATCCGGTGACGACGTTGTGTCCGATCACCGCCTTGCCGCCCGTGGGCTGGCGCGTACCCGCGATGATGCGCATGAGAGTCGTCTTGCCGAGTCCGTTGTAGCCGATCAGCGCCACCTTGTCCCCGCGCGAGATGGAGAACGTCACGCCGTCCAGCACGTTCCGCACCCCGTCGTAGCTGAACACGAGGTCCTCGCAGCGGAACATCTCTATCCCGCTCGGCGGAGGCTCGGCGAGGCGTAGGCGTCCAGACTGCGTGTAGCGCTTCGGAAGGACGATCCGCTCCTCGTCGAGCTTGTCGATGAGCTTCTGGCGGCTCTGCGCCTGCGCCGCCTTGGTGGCCTGCGCGCGGAAGCGGTCCACGAACCGCTGCAGCTGCTCGCGGTGGTGGTCCTGGTTCTCCTTCGCGGCGAGGAGGTGCTGGTAGCGGACCTCGCGCTCGTTGAGGTACCAGTCGAGGTTGCCCTCGTAGCGCGTCGCGGTGCCGGCATCGACCTCGACGATTATGCCAGTCAGGGTGCGCAGGAGGTACCGGTCGTGGGAAATCAGCATCAGCGTGCCGTCGTACGCCTTCAGGTACTTCTGGAGCCAATCGACGGCGGGGAGGTCGAGGTAGTTGGACGGCTCGTCGAGGAGGAGAAGGTCGGGCTTGGACGCCAGGACGCGCGACAGCTCCGCGCGCATGCGCCATCCGCCGGAGAAGGACGCGAAAGGCTTCTTGAACTCCTCGGTGGTGAAGCCGAGTCCGCCGAGCGCCACCTTCACGCGCGTCTCGATGTCGTATCCGCCGAGGTGTTCGAACTTCGCCTGCAGCTCGCCGTAGCGCTTCATCTTGGACGCGTCCGCGAGGTCCGCCTCCAGCTCCTGCATCTCCGCCTCCATCTCGGAGAGTCCGGGGATTCCGCGAAGCGAATACTCGAGAAGCGTCTCGCCCTCGCCGTCCGGCTCGGGGTTCTGGCGCGTGAAGCCGATCCTGGGGCTGCCCTCGACGATCAGCTCGCCGGTGTCGGTGGACATCTCGCCGAGGACGATCTTGAAGAGCGTTGACTTGCCGGAGCCGTTCGGACCCACCACGCCGACGCGGTCGCCCTTGTTGACGCGGAAGGTTACATTCGTCAGGACGTCCTGGTGTCCGTAGTGGACCGATATGTTCCGGAAGTCGAGCACGCCCGCGGCTTACTTGTAGAAGTTGCCGTAGGCGCGGATCTTTGCGTAGCGGCGCTCCACCAGCTCGTCCGGCGGGAGCTTCACGAGCTCCTTGAGGGCGGCGAGGACGGACTTCTTGACCGCCGCGACGGCGGCCCTGCCGTTCTTGTGCGCGCCGCCAGCGGGCTCCTTGACGATCTCGTCGATCGCGCCAAGCCTGAGGAGGTCGGGCGCCGTGATCTTGAGCGCCTCCGCGGCCTCGGGCGCCTTGGCGCCGTCGCGCCAGAGGATTCCGGCGCAGCCTTCGGGGGAGATCACGGAATAGACGGCGTTCTCCATCATGAGGACCTTGTCGCCGACTGCTATCGCAAGCGCGCCGCCGGAGCCGCCCTCGCCCGTCACGACGACGACGACCGGCGTCCTGAGTCCGGCGAAGAACTCCAGGCTCTTCGCGATGGCCTCGGCCTGCCCGCGCTCCTCCGCCTCGCGCCCCGGATACGCGCCGGGGGTGTCCACGAAGGTGACGATGGGGTTGCGGAAGCGCTCGGCGAGCTTAGCGAGGCGCATCGCCTTGCGGTAGCCGTCGGGGTTCACCATGCCGAAGTTGGACGCCATGTTCTCCTCGACGGACGCGCCCTTGTGGTGCCCGAGCACGAGCACCTTGTACTCCGCGCCGCCGCCCGTCACCGTGCCGAAGCCCGCGACCATGCCGGCGTCGTCGTTGACGAGCCTGTCGCCGTGGAGCTCCTCGAAATCGTCGCAGATGCCGTTGATGAAGTCCCAGACGTGCGGACGCTTCGCGTCGCGCGCGATCTTCACGCAGTCCATCGCCGTCTTGGCGGTCTTTGCAGCCTTCTTCGTAGCCATTCCTAGCCTCCTTCGACTAAATCGTTCCCCACACAATCGCTCAGAAGCCCCATTATCCGAGCATCTTCGCGATGAACGCCTTCATTTCAGCACGCTCCACGATCTTGTCGATGAAGCCGTGCTTCTCCAGGTACTCGGCGGACTGGAAGTCGTCCGGCAGCTTCTGGTGGATGGTGTTCTCTATGACGCGGCGCCCGGCGAAGCCGATGAGCGCCTTGGGCTCGGTCACGTTGATGTCGCCGAGCATCGCGTAGCTCGCGGACACGCCGCCCGTCGTCGGGTCCGTGAGGACGGAGATGTACGGAAGCCCCGCGTCCTTGAGGCGTCCGATCGCGGCGGACGTCTTGGCCATCTGCATGAGCGAGAGGATGCCTTCGTGCATGCGCGCGCCGCCGGAGGCGGAGAAGATGACGAGGGGGCGCCTCTCGGCGATCGCCTGCTCGCAGGCTCGGGCGATGCGCTCGCCGGTGCCGGAGCCGAGGCTGCCGCCCATGAACGCGAAGTCCATGACGCCGAGCATCGCCTTGTGTCCGCCGATCTCGCAGGTGCCCATGACGACGGACTCGTTCTCTCCCGTCTTGGCGATGGTCGCCTCGACCTTGGACTTGTAGTCGCCCGTCGCGTCGTGGAACTTGAGATGGTCGGAGTAGCTCACCTCGCGGAACACCTCCGCGAACGTGCCCTCGTCGGCGACCTGCGCGATGCGCTCGCGCGCCGAGAGCCGTCCGTGGTAGTTGCACTTCGGACAGATGCAGTTGTTCTTCTTCCACACGGCCTTGTCCATGTGGCTCTTGCACTTGGGGCATATCGCCCAGAGCGCCTTTGCCGGCGGGATCTTGGGCTTCTCGGCCTTGGGTTCAAACCATCCCATCTTGTCCTCCTCTCGTCTGCTCCTTTTTCGGTGAAACGTTCGCCGCCGTCACGCCGGCATGAACACGATGCCGTAGATCCTGGCGGACTTCCCGCCCGACGCGCGGACGGTGTGCTTGACGACGCTGTTGTAGTACGCGGTGTCGCCGGGCTTGAGGATGAAGCGCTCCTCGCCGTAGCCGATCTCGACCTCGCCCGACACGCAGATTATGAGCTCCTCGCCCTCGTGCGAGGACATCTTGTCGTCCGCGTCCGCCGGAAGCTCGATGTAGAACGGATCCATGTGGCGGTCCGGCTTGCCGAGCGCGAGCGACTGGTAGAGGTAGCTCCTGCCCGCGACCTCCTTGCCGGAGTCCGCCCCCGCCGCGATGCCGGCCTCCAGGTCGGCCGCGCGCGTGATGATGGGATCGGGCTTGAAGAGGTCGTCCATGAACGTCCCGAGACGCTGTCCGAGCGCGCGCGAAAGCTTCGTGAGGGATCCGAGCGCGGGAAGCACCTCACCGCCCTCTATCGCCGACACGACCGCCGCGTCAACGCCGGATCGCTCGGCGAGCGTCTCGACGGATATGCCGAGGCGCTCCCTGTATGTCTTCATGCGCTCGCCCACCTTGGACTCTTTGATCATTGCTCTTGCCTTCCCCGGCCTCAGGCCGGATTGATTGCCTTTTCGGTATATTATACCAAAGTTTTGCTCAGCTTGACCTGCGAAAGTTCACACAATCTTCTCCAGAATCTCCGTGTTTGAGCGCCACAGGGCCCATGCGCGAGGGACACGACGCCGGCGTGGCGAAGTGAATCCGCCTGAAGCAGCCTCTTTTGTATGCGGCGATCTCAGCCGGAGTACCGGCGCTCCTTCTTTATGATGTCCCAGGCTTCATTGATCTCGGACATCGAACGGTTCGCGATGGCGATCATGCTCTCTGAGACGCCCTCCGCCCGCAGCCTGTCCGGATGGTAGCGCATGGCAAGCTTGCGGTAGGCCGACTTGACGGTCTCGTCCGAATCCTGCGGAAGGCATCCAAGCTTCCTGTACGCCGCCATGACCTTCGACTCCCGCGCGTCCGACGGCTCGCTCGCCGCCTGGCTCGACCGGAAGTACATCCGCCTGAAATACATGTAGTAGAGCGGATCGATCCCCAGCGCGGACGGCACGGCGCGCAGAAGCTCGTCCTCCGCCGCCTCCAGCACGGAATCGGCGGACGCCACCATCCACAGCATTTCGTACAGGAGTATGCACGAATCCGGCTTCGCAATCGCTGCGTATTCCCTCGCGCAGGCTCGGAACGCGTCGATCGACGGCGCATGGACCGAGTTGAAAGCGGCGACGCACTTCTGGTACTCGTCCTCGGACAGCCCCAGCGACCGCAGGCACCTGCTCGCCACCCCGACCTCCAGCTTGCTGATCCGCCCGTCCGCCTTCGACATGAGCGCCAGCATCCTGCCGAGCGACGCCAGCAGCATGTCCTGGAGCCGTCCGCGGACGCCTCCGCCCTTCGCTTCGTCCTTCGTCCGGCCGTTGTCATAGAGCCACCAGACGAGAAGCGCTATCCCCAGAATCCAAAAAGTACCCATCGTGTCCCTTCAATCCCGTTCTACCGCCGCGGCACGACGGAAAGCGCCGCGAACTCCTCGAAGAACCTCGGATACGACTTAGCCGCGCAGCGCGCGTCGTCGATCTCCACGGGGGCGGACGCCCTGGTCGCGCCGATGGCAGTCGCCATTGCGATGCGGTGGTCGCCGAACGAGCGGAATCTTCCGTCCTTCAGCATGCCGTCCGTCCCTTGCACGACGAAGCGCGACGCCTCCGCCTCCACTCCGACGCCGAACCTCTCCAGGACCTCCGCCATCGCCGCGACGCGGTCGCTCTCCTTCATGCGGAGCCTCTCGATTCCGACGAACGCCGTCTCGCCGCCCGTCGCGGCCGCCGCGACCGCCAGCGCCGGAAAGCCGTCCGGGAACTGCGACACGTCCAGCGCGTCGCGCCCCGGCGCCCTGCCCAAGATCGCCTCCAGCGCGCCGACGACGCGCCGGTCCGGCTGGACGGACGCCGCGTTCAGCCCCTTGATCTCGATCGCGTTCCCGATGGCGTTGGCCGCAAGCCAGAACGCCGCGCCAGACCAGTCCGCCTCCGGCGCAACGCCGCGCTGCACGCGGAAGCTCTGTCCGCCGCGGATGTCGAATCCGCCGTCGCGCTCAACGACCTCGACGCCCGCGCCGCGCACGACGTCCAGCGTCATGTCAACGTAGCCGCGCGACTGGAGCGGACCCGTAAAACTTATCCGCGAGTCTTCCTTGATCAGCGGAAGCGCGAAGAGAAGCCCCGTCACGAACTGCGACGAAACGTCGCCGGGCAGCTCGTGGAGTCCGCCCTTCAGCTCCCGATACTCGATCGACGGACGCTCCGCGAGGCGCCCCGCCTTCCTGTACACCGGCCTCTTCCCGAGCGCGGCGGCGACCGGCGCGAGGAAGCGCAGGGTCGATCCGCTTTCGCCGCAGTCGAGGACGGGCTCGTCGCCAGGCTCCGCAAGCGCCGCAAGGCACCTCTTCGTCGCCTTGACGTCGTCCGAATCCTCCGCGTCCGACGCAAGCCGCGACATGTCGCCCGCAAGGAAGTCCGCTATCAGCAGCCTGTGCAGGTGCGACTTGGATGCGGGCGGATTCGCGACGCCCCTTCTCAATCCCGGCTCGATCAGCATCTGGGCAGCTCCCTGGAGACATCGACAGGGACGATGCGCACGTCGCCCCATCCGCACGGAAGCGCGAAATCGACAATCCCGCCCCTTGCCTTCTTCTTGTCGCCAGCCATGACGGCGCGCAGCTCCGACTCGGACATCCCGTCCGGGATCTCCGTGCGCAGTCCGGCCTCCGCGAAGCGCGCGGCGAACTCCGCCGGCCAGCCGGACGGGGCGAGTCCGAGCGCGACGGCGAGCCGCGCCTCGGCGACGCAGCCGATCGCGACGCACGTTCCGTGGGAAAGCTCGTAGCCGGACAGCTTTTCGACGGCGTGTCCGAAGGTGTGTCCGCAGTTGAGCAGCATGCGGCGTCCGGTCCGCTCGAACGGATCCTCGCGGACGATCCCGACCTTGACCATGAGGTTCGCCGCGATTTCGGCGGCGGACGGCACGCCGACAGGCGCAGCGGCGCGGGGAAGTCCGCCGATCGCCTCGTGCTTGATCATCTCGGCGCGTCCGTCGGCGAGGACGGACGCAGGAAGCGTCGCCAGGAAGTCCGTGTCGATGACGACGAGCCTCGGCTGGTGGAACGCGCCGGCGAGGTTCTTCCCCTCGGGAAGGTCGCATCCGGTCTTTCCGCCGGTCGATGCGTCAACCATGGAAAGGAGCGTCGTCGGGAAGTTGATCCAGTCGATTCCGCGCATCCACGTGGCGGCGGCGAAGCCCGTGAGGTCGCCGGTAACGCCGCCTCCGACTGCCGCGACGACGTCGCGGCGTCCGATGCCGGACTTCGCCAATGCGCTCCATATGGACGCGACGGTCGCGGGCGTCTTGTTCTCCTCGCCGGAAGGGACGGCGAATATCGGCGCGCCTGCGAGGTCCGGATAGAGCGAGGCGACGGTGGAGTCCGCCACGAACGGAAGCCCGGACAGGAGGTCGCCGGCGATTCCGCGTCCGACGACGACAAGCGATTCGCCCGCCTCGAAGGAAGCGGCGACGCGCTTTGGAAAGGATCCGTAGTGGTGCGCGCGCTCGCGCGCCCTGTTGCCGAGCGGACGGCTTCCGGCGGCGGACCCGATGCGGCGCTCGAGCTCCTTGTCGCTCGGCGTGTCGAGGCAGAGGACCGCGCCGGACGCCTCGGCGAGCTCGCGGTTCTCGTGCCGGAGGAGCGTGCCGCCGCCGAGCGAGACGACGCGCGGCGCGGACGGCGACTTCGCCACCGCCGCGAGCGCGCGCGACTCCGCGTCGCGGAACGCGCCCTCGCCGTCCGTCGCGAATATCTCCGGTATCGGCCTTCCCGCGCGCGAGACGATCTCCGCGTCGAGGTCCGTGAACTCGGCGCCCAGCCTGTCCGCAAGCAGCCTTCCGAGGGTCGTCTTGCCGGACGCGGGCGCGCCGTAGAGGAAAACGGTGTTCTTCATGCCTGGGCCTTTCTGACGAGGGCGGCGGCGAATGCGCCGTCGTGCCCGGACTCGAACGGCACGGACTCCTTCGACTCCGCGACCGCGAATTCCGGATGGCGCGCGACGAACGAGTCCACCTGCATCGCGTTCTCCTCCGGTTCGTTGGAACATGTGGAATAGACTAGCGTCCCGCCCGGCGCGACCAGCTTCGCGGCGGCGTCGAGGATTTCGGACTGCATCCTGACGAGGGCGGACATCTTGTCGGCGCTCCAACCCCAGCGGGCGTCAGGCCTGCGGCGGATCACGCCGGTGTTGCTGCACGGGGCATCGACAAGCACCTTGTCGTACGCGCCGGGTCCGCACTCCTCCACGGAACCGACGACCTTCGCCGCGACGCCCACGCGCGCGAGGTTCTCCTCGAGACGGCGGCGGCGGCGCGGATTCACCTCGCACGACGGGAGGTCCGCCCCGCGCCACGCGATCTGCACGGACTTCCCGCCGGGCGCGGCGCAGAGGTCGAGGACCCTCTCGCCGGGCTTCGGATCGAGAAGCGCGACCGCCATCGCGGTGGCGGGGTCCTGGACGATGAACTCCCCTTCTGCATAGCCCGGCACGTTCTCCACGCGCTCGCCGCGCTCCAGCGCGACGAAGCTCCCGTCGCGGCGGGCGAGATACGTGACGGCGGGCTCGTTGTGCCACTTCGCAAGCCGCTCCGCGCCGTCCACGCCCCAGCGCGCCTCCCAGCGTCCGTACAGCTCGCCCGGGAAGCTCTCGCGCTCGGCGGCGGGGGCGGACGCGATCAGCGCCTCGAATTCCGCGCGGCGGCGGACGAGGTTCCTGAGCACGCCGTTGACGACGCGCGCGACGCCGGGCGAGGGACACTCCTTGGCCGCCTCGACTGTCTCGTTGACGGCGGCGAAGTCCGGAACGTCCGGCATGTAGAGTATCTGGGCCGCGCCGACGTAGAGAAGCGCCTCCATCTCGCCCTTCGGCCACTTCGCGACAAGCTCGCCGAGGACGCGGCGGAGCGGACGCAACCGGCGCACCGTCGTATAGACGAGGTCCTGCACGAACGCGCGGTCGGGTCCGGATGGAAGCAGCTCTCCGGGAAACTCCTTCGTCTTGAGCCACCTGCCGACGACGTATGCGGCGGACCTCCTGGCGTTCATCATGCCGGCACCTCGCTCTCGACGAGGCTGAAGAGGCGTATCTTGACGCCGGTCGGGCGAAGCATCTCCTTGATCACCTTCATCCACGCGTCCGTGACGACGCACGCGATTATGACGGTATCGACGTTGAGGCGGTTGATGACCTCGGGCGCCTCCTGGAGCGTCCCCTCTATGCGCATGCCGCCGATGTACTGTCCGCGCAGCAGGATGTCGTCGTCGAGGAGCCCCACGATCATGCGCTCGTTGGCGGCGGACGAGCGCACCAGCTCGCGGCGGAACGCGCGGTAGCGGAGCCCGGCGCCGTAAACTAGGACGCGCGAGACGTCCTTGCGTCCCTTCAGCTGCGAGCAGTCGAGCGCGTAGAAGAGGTCGCGGACCGCAGGGCGCAGGATGCGCAGGGCGGCGAGCGAGACGAAAGTGAGGAGCGCGTAGCTGAGCGTGCCGCCGACGATGACGGACGCCTCGATGGACGGCGCGAAGCGCACGGCGATGGTGCTGGCGAGGGAGCCGAGGATGCACGCCGCCGCGAGCCTGAGGTAGTTCGAGAGCATCGCGCGCGACCAGACGGTCTGATAGACGCGCGCGGCCACGAGCGCGATGAACGTGACGAACACGCGGACGAGGAGTCCCGGAGGAATATCCGCCGCCGTCGCCGGATAGCCCTCGATGCGCAGGATCGCGAAGTACGAGGCGATGAGAAGCGCGATGTCGCAGATGAGGTAGATCGGAACGGACAGCCTCGCCACGCGGCGGCGCATGGACGTGCCGTTGTCGCGCGCGACGGAGTTGAGGAGGCGGCCGACGTCGTAGAGCTCGATGCGCGCCATGTTCTTGAACACGATGAAGCTCGCCACGGCGACGGCGAGGAGCCAGAGGCCGGCGGTGCGCGAGCGGAGCGCCATCGCGACGAGTCCGAACGCGACGGCGAGCGCGGTGATCCCGTAGAGGATCCACGCCGTCTTGCGCTGGTTGAGTCCGACGGACCTCAGTATCCTGTGGTGGAGGTGGTCGGCGTCCGCGACCATGACGTTGTCGCTGCCCTCGGACGTCTCCTCGCGGCGGCGGATGAGGTGGCGGACGGAGCGGCGGCAGATGGCGAGGGAGGTGTCGAAGATCGGGACGCCCATCGCGAGCATCGGCATGCCGGCCGAGACGAGGAAGGAGTCCGTCTCCTGCGAAACGAGCGGCAGAGTCGCGAGCGTGAAGCCGATGTACATCGAGCCGGAGTCGCCGAGGAAGACGCTAGCCGGGTTGTAGTTGTACCTGAGGAAGCCGAGGAGTCCGCCCGCGAACGCGAAGTGGAAGAGCGCGGCCTGCGGATTCTCCACGATGAACAGCGCGCCGGCCATGCCGAGCGTGGCGATCAGCGCGATGCCGGAGGCGAGTCCGTCGAGTCCGTCGATGAGGTTGAACGCGTTTATCGCGCCGGTGATCCAGAACACCGTCAGCAGGAAGTCGATCCACGAGGGGAGCGACGGGAAGAGGTTGGTGAGTCCGAGGCCCGCCCAGAGCCAGCAGAGGGCCGCGGCGACGAGCTGTCCGGAGAGCTTGACCTTGGGATGGAGGTTGAACCTGTCGTCCGCGTAGCCGAGCGCCACCACGCCCGTCGCTATGGCAAGGAGCTTCCAGTAGGTGCCAGGTCCGACGCCGGCGCCCTGGAGCGGCGGACGTCCGGTAATGAGGATGAAGACCGAGTAGGAGAGGGCGACTCCGACGAACAGGGCGAGTCCGCCGCCGCGCGGGATCGGCGTCTTGTTAATCCGCCGCGGGTCCGGTTTGTCCACCATCCCGAGCGAGCGGTTCATCTCGCGCACGAGCGGCGTCAGCAGGAGCGTCAGCAGGAGCGCGGACGCGAACGCGACGGCGAAGGGAAGAGACTTCAGCGCTATTTCTGTTACCATTGCATACCTCCCGCGACCGTCTCGACGGCCGCCTTTAGAGAAGCGTCGTCGCCGCCGGGCGCCATGACCTCGACCATCACCCAGCGGTCGATGCGGTTGAGCACGGACCTGTCGATGATGTCGCGCATGATGCGTGCGGTGTGCGACGCGGTGCGGAACCCCTCCTGATTGAAGAAAGTGTAGGCGAGTCCGTTGCGTCCGCCGCGCCCCTCCAGCGTGATGAAGCGCCAGTCGCGTCCGCCGACGCTCACCGTGCGCGGCGAGACCATCTGCCAGCCCTGCGCGGGGAGGCACAGCTCCGGACGGTGGATCGAGCTCTTGCTCGCGCCGCCGACCACTAGGTTCGCGGCGAAGACGCGTCCGCCGGGCGAGGTGTAGATGGACTTCTCGACGTACGTGTCCGGCGGAAGAGACTTGGCCTCAGCCTCCGCGCCTGTCAGCGCGCGGCGCTCGTAGCCGTCGATGTCGCCGAAGTGCACGACCGGCGCCTCGGCGAGCGTCACGGCCGGGGATGTGGCCTGGTAGGCCATCGCTGGGAGAAGCAGCGCGAGCGCGGCGAGGGGGATCGCGACGGACGAAGCGGACGGCGCGCGCGGCGCCTCCTGCGCGGCGGCGGCGCATTCGCCGGCATTGGCGTCCGCCCCGGACTTCGCGCGCCTCGCGTCGCACCAGCGGTTCATGGCCTCGCCGAACGCGAGCATGAGGAGGATGGCGACGACGAAGACGACGTAGCCGGAATAGTCGTGGTAGAAGCCGGTGGCGAACTCGGCGGACGCGTACTGCGCGACGATGCAGATGGAGAGGATGCGCATCACGTTGCCGAGAATGGCGAGTGGGACGGACGAGGCGAAGAGCAGGAGGCGGCGCGGCCACGTGGGCTGGTTGAAGTAGGCGTAGCCGGCAGTCAGCGCCATCAGTGCGAATATGGACCGGAGTCCGCTGCACGGCTCCGCGACGTCTATGGAGAACGAGCCGTCCATCGCGCCGATGATCGTGCCGTGGCGGAAGACGTCCGCGCCGAACGTCTCCAGCGCGAGGTAGGCGACGGAGCTGGCGAGGAGCCTGAGGTGGACGGTTATGATGTCCAGGAACGTCGCGAGCGGGATGCAGAAGAGGAGAAACGCGACAGGGAAGAGGACCGCCTTCGCCGCGCGGCGTCCGAAGAACGCCCACGAGACGGAAAGGAGGAGTCCGACGAACGCGACCACCTCGAAGCGCACCTGGAGTCCGCGCGCGCCAAGGAACCCCAGCGCGAGGAACGGAACCATCGCGACGAGTCCGCCCCAGCCTGGCTCTCCGAGGGAGGCGAGTATCTTCTCCCTCTCGGTCCAGAGGACGTAGAGGGAGAACACCGGGATGAACCAGCCGAAGGACATGTCCTCGAGCGGATCGCTGAAGACGGCCGGCATGCGCTCCAGGATTAGCGCATGGAAGCCTGCCGCGACCGCGGCTAGGGCGACCGCCGCGAGGGCGGCGCGCGTCTTCAGCGAGGCGAACGTCATAGGACCCTGTTGTCGATGAGGCGCGTCTTGCCGTTGAACACGGCGAGAAGGACGCAGACGCCCTTCGCGGTCGTCTTCACCTGCTCGAGCGTCTCGCCGTCCACGAACTCCACGTAATCGACCTTGAGTCCCTCCTTCTCCAGCGCCTTCACGACGCGGGCGCGCTCGGTGGCGACCTTCTTGCCGACGGCGACGGACGCGAGGGAGCGGGACAGCGCGAGAGCGCGCTCGCGCTCCTCGGGCGAGAGGTACGTGTTGCGCGACGAGCGGGCGAGACCCGAGGGCTCGCGGACGATCGGAGCAGTGACGATTTCGAGGTCGAAGTTGAGGTCGCGGACCATCCGCTTGATGATCTGCGCCTGCTGGTAGTCCTTCTGTCCGAACACGGCGAAGGTCGGGTGCGCGAGGTTGAAGAGCTTCGCGACGACGGTGCAGACGCCGCGGAAGTGGCCCGGACGGCGCGCGCCGCAGAGGCCCTTGGAAAGGTCCTCCTCGTTGACATAGACGCTGTGGCGGTCGAGGTACATGTTCTCCGGCGTCGGGAAGAATATCGCCGTCGCCCCCGCCGCGCGGCACTTGGCGAGGTCCGCCTTCTCGTCGCGCGGATACCTGTCGTAGTCCTCGCCCGGGCAGAACTGGACCGGGTTCACGAACACGCTGACGACAATCTCGTCCGCACCCTTCCTCTTCGCGGCGGCGATGAGCGAGAGGTGTCCCTCGTGGA
>JAGCFB010000097.1 GCA_017650345.1 Kiritimatiellia bacterium
GACGCGTTCGGACTCCCCGCCGAGCAGTACGCCGTCGAGACGGGCACGCACCCCGCGATAACGACGAAGAAGAACGTCGATCGCTTCCGCGAGCAGATCCGCGCGCTCGGCTTCAGCTACGACTGGGACCGCGAGGTCAATACGACGGACCCGAAGTACTACAAGTGGACGCAGTGGATCTTCGAGCAGCTCTACAAGAAGGGCCTCGCCTACGTCGCCGAGGTGCCGGTCAACTGGTGTCCCGCGCTCGGCACGGTGCTCGCGAACGAGGAGGTCATCGACGGACGCTCCGAGCGCGGCAACCATCCCGTCATCCGCAAGCCGATGCGCCAGTGGATGCTCAAGATCACCGAGTACGCCGAGCGCCTCCTGAACGACCTCGACACGCTCGACTGGCCCGAGGGCATCAAGGAGATGCAGCGCAACTGGATCGGCAAGTCCACCGGCGCGCTTGTCGATTTCGGCGTGAAGGTCGGAACGGACGGGGCCTCTGGCGGCCCCGAACCCTTGCCCAAGGAAGAGAAAATTACTGTTTACACCACCCGCTGCGACACGCTGTTCGGCGCGACGTACATGGTCCTCAGCCCCGAGCATCCGCTCGTCGCCAAATGGCTCGCCGAGGGCGCGATCGGGAACGCGGACGCTGTGAAGGAATACCAGCGCAAGGCCGCCATGAAGAGCGACCTCGAGCGCACCGAACTCAACAAAGAGAAGACCGGCGTCAAGCTCGAAGGCGTCGTCGGCGTCAACCCCGTGAACGGCGACAGGCTGCCGATTTTCATTTCAGACTACGTTCTCGCGAGCTATGGAACCGGCGCGATCATGGCTGTTCCAGCGCACGACGAGCGCGATTTCGACTTTGCGAAGGTGTTTGGCTTGCCGATCTACCAGGTGGTGGCAAAGAGCGGGGAACAGGGAACAGGAAACAGGGAACAGGGGGACGGCGTGTCGCATGACGCATGTCGCGTGCCCTACACCGGCTCCGCCGCCTTCACCGACATCGCGACGGGCGTGATGGTCAACTCCGGCTTCCTGAACGGACTCTCCGTCGAGGATGCGCGCCCGGCGATGATCAAGTGGCTTGAGGAAAAGGGCGTCGGCAAGGCCAAGACGCAGTACAAGCTGCGCGACTGGCTCTTCAGCCGCCAGCGCTACTGGGGCGAGCCGTTCCCGGTCATCCACTGGGAGGACGGTACGCAGACGCTCGTCCCCGAGGAGGACCTTCCGCTCACGCTTCCCGAGCTTGCGGACTACAAGCCGACCGGCACTGGCGAGCCGCCGCTCGCGAAGGCGACCGAATGGGTGAACGTGACGCGCGCCGACGGCGTGAAGGGCGTCCGCGAGACGAACACGATGCCGCAGTGGGCCGGCAGCTGCTGGTACTACCTCAGGTACATCGACCCGACTAACGACAAGGCGTTCGCCGATCCGGAGCTCCTCAAGAAGTGGCTTCCCGTCGATCTCTACGTCGGCGGCGCGGAGCACGCCGTCCTCCACCTCCTCTACGCGCGCTTCTGGCACAAGGTCCTCTTCGACCTCGGACTCGTCCCCACGCCGGAGCCGTTCCAGCGCCTCGTCAACCAGGGCATGATCCTCGGCCTCGCGTACAAGACGAAGCGCGGCGTGCTCGTTCCGATGGACCAGATCGAATGGCGCGACGGCAAGCCCTACGGCGCTGAGGAAGGCGGCGAGATGGAGCTCCTCACCGAGTTCCCGGCGAAGATGTCGAAGTCGCTCAAGAACGTCGTCAACCCCGACGACGTCATCCGCGACTACGGCGCCGACTCGCTCAGGCTCTACGAGATGTTCATGGGGCCCCTGCAGGCCGTCAAGCCGTGGTCCACGAAGGGCGTCGAGGGCGTCCACCGCTTCCTCAAGCGCGCGAACCGGCTCGTCACCGAGACGCCAGTCGCGGACCGCGCCATGACGAAGGCGGAGGCGAAGAGCCTTGCGACGATGGTCAAGAAGGTCGGCGAGGACCTCGAGTCGATGGCGTTCAACACCGGCATCTCCGCGATGATGGTGTTCGTCAACGAGGCGGAGGACTATGCCAAAAACGCCAATTCCGCTGGTGGGGGTTCGGGGGAGACTGGTCTTCCCCGCTCGTTGTTGGAGACCTTTGTGCTCTGTCTCGCGCCGTTCGCGCCGCACCTCGGCGAGGAGCTGTGGCAGTTCCTCGGACACGACAGGACGCTCGCGTACGAGCCGTGGCCGGGCTACGATCCGTCCGCGCTCGTCGAGGACGAGATCGAGATACCGGTCCAGGTCATGGGCAAGCTGCGCGGACGCGTCAGGGTCCCGCTCGCCGCGACGCCCGCCGAGATGGAGTCCGCCGCCAAGGCGAACGAGGACGTTGCGAAGTTCCTCGAGGGCAAGACGATCGTCAAGGTCGTCGCGGTCCCGAAGAGGATGGTCAATTTCGTCGTCCGCTGAGCGGCAGGCCGGGATATGGTATAATGTTTTCAGTCAGAACCAACAGACAGGATCCTTGATATGGCGGCGACACGAAGACAGGCCCGCGAATGGGCGATCCAGATGCTGACGGCTGCGGACATCAATCCGCCGCTCGTCGTCGCGGATTTCATATCCGAATTCTGGGAGGAGCTCGCCTCGCTCGACGAAAGCGAGGGCAGGGCGGAGCCGAAGTCCGGCCTCCGCGGCTTCTCCGAAGAGCGCGTCGTCGGCGTGCTGGAGCACAAGGACGAGCTTGACCGGATCCTCGCCGGGCTTCTGGACAACTGGGACCTCTACCGTCTCGGAACCGTCGAGCGCGCCGTGCTGAGGATGGGCGTCTGGGAGCTCAAGTACTCCGACGTCCCGGCCCCGGTCGTCATCAACGAGGCCATCGACCTCGTGAACTGGTTCTCCGGTCCAAGATCCCGCACGTTGGTGAACGGCGTCCTCGACAAGTTCGCGAAGGCCAAGTGATCGCAGGATGGCGGCTAGTGCCTCGATAGAAGCTGTTTTCATGGCGAGGGCGGCCAAGCTTGCCTCAAGGGGGCTCGGACACACCCGACCCAATCCTGCGGTTGGCGCAGTCATAGTAAAGGACGGACGGATAGTCGGAGAGGGCTGGCACAAACGCGCAGGCGGCGACCATGCTGAGGTCGCGGCGATAAAAAACGCGCTTGGAAAGATGAAATCCGCACGCACGGCCTGTCCGCGTCCACGATCTGACGACTCCCGTCCCCTGACGGACACCGCGATTTACGTCACATTGGAACCGTGCTCAAGGCCTGGACGCGTCGGCGCGTGCACGGATGCGATAGCCTCAGCGGGCATTTCACGCGTCGTGTACGCCGTCCCCGATCCGAATCCCGCGAATCGCGGCAAGGCGAAGCGCGCGCTTGCCAGGCACGGCATCGTTTGCGAGCTTTTCAAGGGCGACCGGGACGTGTCGGCGATGTGCCGCAGCCTGATAGCGGACTTTCGCAAGCACGTGACGACAGGGCTTCCGTATGTGACGGTGAAGCTTGCGATGTCGCTCGACGGAAGGATATGCGACGACTGGGGCGACTCGAACTGGATTACGTGCGAAGCATCGCGCGACCGCACGAACGAATTGCGGTCGGCGGTGGATGCAATCATGGTCGGTGCAGAAACGGTGCGCAGGGATGATCCGTCGCTCCTCTCTCGCATCCATCCCAACAATGATCTCATTCGCGTCGTAGTCTCCAGGAGCGGAAAGCTGCCAAAGAAGGCGCAGGTGTTTACGGACGGCAGAAACAAGACGCTCGTCTTCGACGACGCCGTCAAGGCCATTGAGGAGCTGGGTAGGATGGGCGTTATGAGCGTCCTCTGCGAAGGCGGACTCCAGCTGGCGCGGTCGCTTGCCGACGCCGGGCTTGTGGACGAGTGGCTGACCGTGATGGCGCCGGTCTACATCGGTTCCAGGCGCATTTCCAGGGCCATCCGCGGGACTGCCTTTTACGACGGGTGCTTCCTGTCGTCCGGCGATTCGTTCTACAGAACAGGCCTTTCGGACTTCGCGAACTGGTCTGGCGACGGTGTGAAAATCAAGTTTGACGCAAAGGGTAATCCGAAGGACTGATCTATGTTTACCGGACTCATCCAGAAAGTCGGCACCGTTAAGCGCGTCTCACGCGGCGCGGGGCTTGTCCTTGAGGTCGCGGCTGATGCGCCGTGGCCGCAGCCGCTGGCGGAAGGGGAGTCCGTCGCCGTCAACGGCGTGTGCCTGACCGTCGTCAGGTGCGACGGCTCGCGCTTCACGGCGGACGTCCTCAGGGAGACCGAGTCTCGCACCGGGCTCGCGGAGCTCGTCCCCGGCGCGAAGGTGAACCTGGAACGCGCGCTGAGGGCGGGGGACGCGATGGGCGGACACATCGTGCAGGGGCATGTCGATCGCCGTGGGACGATAGTCGCAAAGGAGCCCCGAGGACGCGACTTCCGGCTCAAGGTCCGTTGCGGACGCGTCCTCGCGTCCGAATCCGTCCTGAAGGGCTCCATCGCGATCGACGGCGTTTCGCTCACTATTTCCGGACTCGGCGACGACTGGCTTGCCGTCGATCTCATCCCGACGACGGCGGCGGAGACGACGCTCGGCGCGAAGCGCGTCGGCGACGAGGTGAATCTGGAGGGCGACATCGTCGGCAAGTACGTCGCCAAGGCGGCGCGTCCGCAGGGACTCACCGAGGAGATGCTCGCGAGCGCGGGATTCATGGACTGAGCCGACGTGACGCAATGGTTTTTATGAAGGGAACGGACGAATGAAAATGACAGCGATGCTAGCTGCGATCGCCGTTTCGGCCGCGGCGTTCGCGTCCGTCAAGGTCGAGAGCGGACGCGTCTCGTTCTCCGGCCCGGCAACGGCGGACGAGGTTTCCGCCGCGCGCGCGGAGTTCAGTGCGAAGAGCGGACGGAACGGATGGGCGTCCGTGAGACTGGCGAGTCCGGACGACGCCACGCTCGAGGCGGCCGTCGCGGCGTTTCCCGTATGCCGCCAGTTCACGATCGACAGCGCGTCCGTAACGTCCTACGCGCCGCTCGCCAAGCTCAAGCGCGTCAAGAAGCTGGAGATAATGAACAGCGAAGTTTCGGACCTCTCGCCGGTCGCCGGCGTCGCTTCCGTCGAGGAGCTTTCGCTGTACGGATCGTCCGTCAAGGACTTCTCGCCTCTTGCGAAATGCTCAAAGCTGAGGACGCTCAACTGCTATGCGACGTGCGCAGCGCCTGAGGTTTACGACACGCTCGGGGCCATCGGCCAGATGAAGAGCTTCCAGGGCGGACTTTCCGGGATGAAGTCGCTTGAATGGGTCCGCAGGATCGCCGGACTGGAGGAGATTCAGCTGTTCGCGGAGGACGTCAGGGACTTCTCGCCGGTATCGACGCTCGCGGCGCTTCGCAGGTTCCGCGCCTGGAACATGGACGGCGAGGGACTTTCCGCCGCGCATCCGGTCGCCGAACTGGGAGACCTTTCGTTCCTTGCGCCGTGCCGCAACCTTGAGATACTGGAGCTTCCCGGGTCCGTCTGCCGGAATTTCGCCTCGCTTTCGTCGCTTCCGAGGCTCAAGCGCGTCGTGCTGAGCGGGGCGAGGCGCGACGTCGATCTTTCGTTCCTCGCCGCGTGCCAGTCTCTGGAGACTCTGGACGTGTCGGTCCCCGGCGCGACTGTCACGGGATTCGCCGCGCTCGCGAACCATCCGTCGCTCAGGTACTGCAACTTCGCCGAGGCGGGTCCGATAGACCTCTCCTTCGTGCGGACCTGCCCGGCTGTGACGACGCTGAACATCAGCGGAAGCGACGGCATGGCGTCCGAAATCACCGACTTCGACGCGATCGCCGGCGCGCCGTCCCTCGTGACGCTCGACATGCGCAACGTCAGGGGCTGCACTCTGACGCCTCTTGCGACGTGTCCGAAGCTCGCCAATGTGACTCTTACGAAGGGCGCGTTCCTGCCGGAGGGCGTGCGCGCGCTGGAGGAGGCGCTTCGCGCGAACAACGTCCGCGCCATGGTGGTGGAGCGGTAGCGGGCGCGGATGAGGGAAGCAACGATTCAAGGAAAGGACATCGAAATGAGCGAGAAGATCACGATGAAGGACGGGAGGCTCTGCGTTCCCGAGAATCCCGAGATTCCATTCATAGAGGGCGACGGGACCGGCCCGGACATCACGCGCGCCGCGATGGTCGTCTGGAACGCCGCGGTCGAGAAGGCCTACGGCGGCAAGCGCAAGATCGAGTGGAAGGAGGTTCTAGCCGGCGAGAAGGCGTTCAAGGCGACGGGCGAGTGGCTTCCGCAGGCCACGCTCGACGCGTGCCGCGAGGACCTCGTGTCGATCAAGGGTCCGCTCACCACGCCCGTCGGCGGAGGCATCCGTTCCATCAACGTCGCCATGCGCCAGGAGCTCGACCTCTACGTGTGCCTCAGGCCGGTCCGCTGGTTCAAGGGCGTGCCGTCCCCGGTGAAGCGTCCGGAGCTGACGGACATGGTGATCTTCCGCGAGAACACGGAGGACATCTACGCCGGCATCGAGTGGATGAACGGAACACCGGAGGTCGAGAAGGTCAAGGCGTTCCTTCTCGGCGAGATGGGCGTCAAGAAGATCCGCTTCCCGAAGACGGCGTCCATCGGCATCAAGCCGGTCTCCGTCGAAGGAACGGAGCGCCTCGTCAAGGCGGCTCTTGACTACGCGATCGACAACGACCGCAAGTCCGTGACGCTCGTCCACAAGGGCAACATCCAGAAGTTCACCGAAGGCGCGTTCCGCGACTGGGGCTACAAGCTCGCGCAGCGCGAATACGGCGCGACGCTGATCGACAAGGGGCCGTGGTGCGAGTTCAAGAATCCGAAGACCGGCCGCATGATCGTCGTGAAGGACTGCATCTGCGACGCGTTCCTCCAGCAGATCCTGACGCGTCCGGCGGAGTACGACGTGATCGCGACCTTGAACCTCAACGGCGACTACGTCTCGGACGCGCTGGCCGCCACGGTCGGCGGGATCGGCATCGCGCCCGGCGCGAACATCAACTACCAGACTGGCGTCGCGGTGTTCGAGGCGACCCACGGCACGGCGCCGAAGTACGCCGGACTCGACAAGGTCAACCCCGGCTCGCTCATCCTCTCAGGCGAGATGATGCTCCGCTACATGGGCTGGACAGAGGCCGCGGACAAGATCATCGAGGCGATGGACAAGGTGATCGCCGCGAAGACCGTCACGTACGACTTCGCCCGCCAGATGGAGGGTGCGACGGAGGTCAAGTGCTCCGAGTTCGGGCGCGCCCTCGCCGCCGCCATGTAGGGCCGGCCGCGGGCGGACGCCCAGGGTGAGCCTGGCGTCGAAATATGGTATAATGTAGAAAAGCAAATGCTGGAAGTCAGGAACATAGCCTTCACGTACCGGAGCAGGCCCGTGCTCCGGGACGTTTCGTTCGTCGTCTCGCCCGGCGAGACGGTAAGCCTCGTCGGAGACAACGGGGCCGGGAAGACTACGCTTCTGAAGGTTCTCTCCACTTTGATGGTCCCGGATTCGGGGCAGGTCCTCCTTGACGGACAGGACGCGTTCGCCCAGCCGATCCGCTACCGCCGCCAGCTCGGCTACATGCCGGATGTTCCCGCGCTCTACGACGACATGACCGTAAAGGGCTACCTCACATACCGCGCCAACCTCAAGGGCGAGATCGACAAGCGCATCAGGCGCCGCGTCGGCGAGGCGATGGAGATGTGCCAGGTGGCGGACATCGCCACGCGCGGCATCCGGGCGCTTTCGGCCGGGCAGCGCAAGCGCGTCGCGCTGGCGGACGCCACGCTGCTGCGTCCGCGCGTCCTCCTCCTCGACGACTTCCTCGCCGGGCTCGACCGCACGATGCGCGAGGCGGCCGGCTCCATAATCTCCACGGTCGCCGCGTTCTCCAGCGTCATCGTCACCGGACACGAGATCGCGGACATGGCGCGCTGGACGACCCGCTTCCTGGTCCTGCGCGACGGCGTGATCTCCGCGGCGCTGCCCGCGGCGAGCGTCGATGCGGACGCCCTGGTCAAGCGCGTCGACGTCGCGCTGAAGGGGGGCGCGTCGTGAGTCCGGTGCGCGTGACATGGCGCCGGACGGTCGGACGCCTCAAGAGCCTCTACTCGACGGCGCTCGCCGCGTGCGGCTCCTTCTCCGCGTCCGCCGCGATATTCGCCTTCGCCCTGGAGTCCGCCGAGGGCTCGCGCCTTCCGCTCGCCGCGATCTGGGCTTCTTCCGTCTCGCCGGTCCTTCCGGTCCTCGCCTCCTTCCTCGCGATGGACACGTGGAGCGAGGAGCGCCGCGCCGGGCGCGCGGACATGCTCCTCTCCGCGCCGGTCCGCGAGCGCGGGCTGGTGTTCGGCAAGTTCCTCGGCGTCTGGACGATCATCGTCGCCCTCACGGCAGTCTTCCATCTCGCCACGATGGCGTTCCTCGCCGGCTTTGCGCCGCGCCTACTTTCCGGAGTCTCGTACATGGGCTTCGTCCCGGGCTTCATGGGGCTCGCGCTGCAGGGCGCGATGTGGAGCGCGATCGCGGTCGCGCTGAGCGCGGCGATCCGCAACCCGGCGGCGGCAGTGACGACTTCGGCTTTCATCCTGGTGGCGCTTCCGCGCAGCGTCTGGGCCGCGCTTATGGCGTGGGCCCCGCAGGGACGCTCCGCCTTCGGCGAGATGCCGCTGGACGCGCAGGCGAGCGACCTTGCTTGCGGACTCGTCTCGTCCGCCACGGTCATGACCTACGTCATCGTCGCGGCGACCGCGCTTTTCGTGGCGTCCAAGCTTGTCGCATCCTACCGGTTCGCCGGACGCGGCGCGGTGGGGATCCGCGCGTCCACTGCGTTCTCCGTCGTCCTTGCGCTCGCCGTCGCGGTCTCGACCGCCGCGCTCGCGTACAGGCTCGACACGACGCTAGACATACCGGTTGAGTCGGACGAGCCCGGCTTTTCGGCCCGCACGTCCGGCGTCCTCTCCGAGATCCGCGGCGAACTCGGCGTCACGGCGTTCGTTTCGCGCCGCGACCCGTCCTTCCGCGAGACGGCGCACTTCCTGCGCTCGCTCGCCCGCTCGTCCGAGGCGCAGGGCGGCGCGCGCATAACGGTCTCCTTCGTGGATCCCCGCTGGGACCTCGGACTCGCGGAGCGGCTCGTCCGCTCCGGCGTGAAGGAGGGCAGCATCGTCTTCAGGCGCGGACACAGGTTCGAGTCCGTCTCCGTCGCCGGCGGATGCGACGAGCGCGCGTGCGTCTCGGCGATCATGCGCGTCGCAATGCCGCCGCAGAGGCGCAGCGTCTATTGGACGACAGGCCACGGCGAGACTTCTTTCGAAACGTACGGCGCGTTCGGCATGAGCGACATCGCGCGCGACGTCGCCCGCGACGGGTACCGCAACGAAAGGCTCGACCTCGCGTCCGTCCAGCAGGTGCCGCCGGACTGCGCCCTCGTCGTCGTCGCCGGACCCAAGGACGATTTTTCGCGCGTCGAGACGGGCCGCCTCGAGGCCTACCTGCGACAGGGCGGACGCATGCTGGTTCTTGTCGCGACGGACGATTCGCGCGGCGTGCTGACGCTCCTTTCCGCGTGGGGGCTGCGCACGAGGTCCGCCGCCTTCCCCGGGGCGCGCACGCTGTCCGGGACGGACGTCGTCGTCTCCGACTTCTCTTCGCACGCGATCTCCGAGCCGCTGCAGGGTTCGCAGATCGTCCTCGAGAAGCCAGTCGCCTTCACGCCGTCCGCCGCCGCGAGCCAGGGAGGCGGAGCGGACCGCATCGAGTTCACCGAGCTTGCGAGCGCGTGCGGAAGCTGCGTCGCGGCGGTCGCCGAGCGCGGCGTCGGGACGGGCGACGATCTCCAGATACGTCCGACGCGCATCGTCGCCGTGGGCGATTCCGGGTTCGTCATGAACGGACAGCTTGCGTCCCGCGCCAGCGCTAACAGGGACTTCTTCCACAACTGCATAGCCTACCTCGCCGGGACGGACGCCGTGACCGGCGCAGGCGACGAGCCCGGGCGCGTCGTGTCGGGGATGGACCGGTCCGCCAGGGCGCGGTTCCTCATCTACTTCGCGATCGCGTTTCCGCTCGGACTGTTCATCGTGCTCGCGGCGTTCGTGGCAATCGGGAGGAGAAGGGGATGAAGAACTCCCGCACCATACTGAGGCTCCTTGCCGCGCTTGCGCTCACGGCGCTCCTCCATCTGCTGCTTTCATACAGGGGCGGGTTCGACAACGCGCTCGTCCAGCGCACCAGCCTCATGGACGCGCAGCCGGAGTCCGTCACAAAGGTCGCCATCTCCCGCGCTGGCGCGCCTGCCGCCGTCCTGGTGCGCACTGCGGCGTGGAGGCTCGTGGAGCCGTACTCCGCGCTCGTTGACGGACTCGCCGTGATGAAGATGCTGGACGCGCTCGCGACGAGCGACGTGCAGGACGCGATCGACGAGCAGGAGCTCCTGAGGCTAGGGAGGACGCGCGAGGACTTCGGACTCGACAAGCCGCGTGCGCGCGTGACGGTTTCGTGGGAAGGCGGGACGGAGGACATCTCGATCGGCTCGCCCACCCCGTCCGGCGACGGCGCCTACGCCGCGATCGCCGGCGAGCCGACGGTCTATGTCGTCGCGTCGAACGTCTTCGCCTCCGTGGACGTGCCGCCGTCCGGCTTCCGCCGCCGCGCGCTCTTCCCCGTCGGCGAGGAGTCCGCTCAGGCGCTCGACATCAAGCGCGGATCCGGCTCGTTCATGCGCTTCGTCCGCGAGGGCGACATGTGGAAGATGGTCCAGCCGCGCGAGGCCGCCGCGTCGTCCGTCAAGATAAGGAGCCTGCTCGCGGGCGTGATGTCCGCCTCCGCGACGGACTTCGTATGGCCCACCGGCGCGCCCGGCGAGAGCGCCACCGCGACGTCCGCCCTGCTTGCGGGGTACGGACTCGACTCCGAGAGCGCGGTCACGGTGACTGTGAAGTGCGCGGACGGGATGGACCGGCAGATTTCGTTCGGCAACGAGGCGAAGGAGGGTCTCGTTTACGCGCTCGCCCAGAACGCCAGCGCCGTCGTCACCGTCGCCGCGGCGCTCAAGGACGCCGCGCTCGCCGAGACGAGCGAGTTCACGGACACGAGACTATTCCCGATCGAGGCGGACGCGGTGTCGCGGGTGTCGATTACGGACGGCGAGACGACGTACCTTCTCGCGAAGCGCGACTCGAAGTGGTTCCTCGACGCACCCGTCGCGGCGGCGTCCGACGAGGAGGGGGTCGTGGCCCTCGTGAAGCGCCTGCTGGATCTCAAGATGTCGGACGTCGCGGACGAGGGCGTCACGGTGTCCATGACGACGAACATCGCGCCGGCGGTCGTCTCGCGCGAGGCGCTGGGCGGACTGCGTCCGGAGTCCCTCAGGAGCCGCGAGATCATGCGCGTCGAGCCGTCCGCCCTCAAGCGCATCGTGGTTACGGCGGGCAAGGACCGCAAGCCGACGTCCGTCGTCTATGACCGCGACCGCAGCGCGTGGAACGTCGAGTCGTCCAGCGAGCAGGGGCTCGTCTCGCCCGAGGCCGTCGAGGCGCTTTCCGCGGCGATCAACCCGCTCGTGGCGGACGAGATCGTCAAGCTCAAGGTGTCCGCCGCCGACATGCGCTCGTACGGACTGGACGATCCGCGCTTCACGATCGCGATAGACCAGTTCAAGGACGACGCCGTGAGGCGCAACGTGCTGATCGGCGAGGCCGCTCCCGGCGGCGGAAGGTACGCGACCCTCGGCGCGGCGGACGCCGTGTTCGTGCTGCCGGAGAGGGCCGTCGGACTCTTGACGGCGCCGCTCGTCGCGAAATAGGGCTTCAGGCAAATCGAAAGGAGAAACATGAAATACGACAAGAACCATGCGCTTCTCGAGTGCTCCATCCCGGGGCTTCCGCAGAAGAGCGGAAAGGTCAGGGACGTCTTCGACCTTGGCGACAAGCTCCTGATGGTCGTCACGGACCGCATCAGCGCGTTCGACGTGATACTTCCGTGCGGCGTGCCGGACAAGGGCAAGGTGCTCAACCAGCTGTCGCTCTTCTGGATGGAGTTCTTCGGGATGAAGAACCACCTTCTGACGGCGGACGTGGACCGGTATCCGGAAGTGCTCCAGCCTTACAAGGAGGATCTCCGCGGACGCTCCATGCTCGTCAGGAAGGTCAAGATGGTGGAGGTCGAGTGCATCGCGCGCGGCTATCTCACGGGCAGCGGATGGAAGGAGTACCAGAAGTCCGGCACCGTGAACGGACAGAAGCTTCGCGAGGGCTACCGGAACGCCTCGAAGCTCGACGAGGTCCTCTTCACGCCGACCACCAAGGCGGCTATCGGCGACCACGACGAGGCGATCGACTTCGACCAGACCGTGAAGCTCGTCGGCGAGGAGACGGCGACCGCGCTGAGGGATGCGACGATCTCGCTCTACAGGCGCGCCGCGGACTTCGCCATCCAGCACGGCATCATCATCGCGGACACCAAGTTCGAGTTTGGCAGGGACGACGACGGATCGCTCATCCTGGCGGACGAGGTGCTCACGCCCGACAGTTCGCGCTTCTGGCCCGAGGCCAGCTATGCCGTCGGCAGCAACCCGCCTTCGCTCGACAAGCAGTACGTCCGCGACTGGCTCGACTCGATCAACTTCAACCACCAGCCGCCGGGCCCGGTCCTTCCCGACGACGTGATCATGCGCACGCGCGAGATCTACGTCAAGGCGTACGAGGAGCTCTCCGGCCGCAAGCTGGCGCGATCTTGACAAACCAGGAAACCACAACATCAAAGAACGGAAAAGACAACCATGGGAATGTTCGACCAGATCAAGGATGCGATGAAAATGCGCAGCGAGGCGAAGCGCATCCAGAACGAGATACAGAAGATATCCGCCGAGTACAGCAACGGCGGCATCACCGTCGTCGCCAAGGGCGACATGACGATTTCGTCGATGACCTTCGCGCCAGACGCGTACGACGAGGTCAAGGCCGGTAAGCCCGCGCGCTTCGAGACCATGCTCCTCAACGTCGTCAACGGCGCTCTCAAGAAGGTCAAGGACACGACGCAGGCCGAGATGGCCAAGATGATGCAGGCCAACGGAATGGGCGGACTCTTCGGCAAGTGATAGAGCCGATAGACACTCTCGAGAAGTGCCTCGCCAGGCTTCCGGGCCTGGGGCGCCGCTCCGCGGCTCGCGCCGCGCTCGCGCTCGTGCGCGAGCCGGCGCGGCTCATGGAACCCCTGATCGAGGCCCTTGAGGCGGCGCGCGGCAGCGTACGCTGCTGCTCCCGCTGCGGCTCGTTCACGACGTCCGATCGCGATCCGTGCGACATGTGCACGGACGCCACACGCGACGGGCGAGTCATATGCGTAGTCGAGGAGCCGGCGGACGTCGTGCAGATCGAATCGTCCGGCGCGTTCCGCGGACGCTACCACGCGCTTGGCGGGAAACTCGCGCCGTCGCGCAGGATGGGTCCGGAGAAGCTCCGTTTCGCGGAGCTGGCGGACCGCGTCGTCCGCGAGGGCGTGGAGGAGGTTCTCCTTGCGCTTTCGACGGACATGGAGGGCGACGCGACTGCGGGATACGCTGCGGAGATACTGAAGGGGACCGGCGTCAGGGTGACGCGGCTCGCGTTCGGACTCCCGGCCGACTCGGGAATAGCCTATTCGGATCCGCTTACCCTAAGAAGGGCGATAAACAACCGAATTTTGCAATAGTCCGCATTTTTTGCAAGTGCACTTGCAAATTCACGATTTTATTGATATAATTCAAGTATGATAACTATGTGTATAGCGTTGGCTGTCGCATGCGGCAGCTTTGCTCTTGCGTTTTTTGCGCTTGACCTCGGCACTGGCTGGAGCATTACGGCGGGGGCGGTGGGCTTCATGGTATGCAACTTCGCTTTCGGGATGGTCATCAAGAAGAAGATCCAGGCCGTGATGGATCGCGTGCAGCTAATAATGGCCGACGGGCAGAAGCGGCTGCAGGCGAAGATGCAGCGCTGGCAGCTGCGTCCGCCGGGGAGCATCCAGGCCGCGCAGCGAGAGGTGGAGTCCGACACGCGCGTCTTCGTCAAGGAGGCGCTCGCCGCGACGGAGGATCTGCGCAAGTTCCGCTTCTGGGTTCCGATGATCGAGCGCCAGATGGCGACGGCGCAGGTGCAGCTCAGCTGGATGATCAAGGACTTCAAGAAGGTTGACGAGCTGATGCCGAAGGCGCTGATGCTCGACCCCACGATGTCCGCCATGAAGCTCGCGCGGCTCCAGATGCTCGAAGCGCCAATCGAGGAGATGCGCAAGGTTTACGAAAAGGGCGTCCGCCGCCTCCGCTACAACCAGAACGCGCTTCTTGCCGGCTGCTGGTCGTGGATACTTGTGAAGCGCGGACTGGTTGACGACGCGTTCAAGGCGCTGACCGAGGCTCTAAAGAACAGCGACAACGAGACGCTCAAGGCGAACCACGAGCATCTCATGAACAACCGCGTGGCCCACTTCACGAACTCCGGGCTCGGCGACCAGTGGTATTCGCTCCAGCTCGAGGAGCCGCGCGTAAGGGCCCAGAGGCAGAGACCGGTGTACAGATAGGAGGAAAATGGCGGCGAGAAAGGCTATAGTGCTTGCGGCGGGGCTGGGTACGAGACTCAGGCCGTTGACTTGCGCAACGCCGAAGCCGCTTCTTCCGGTCTGGGGCGAGCCGATGCTCGCGCGCGTGGTCGCGCTCCTTCGCGAGCGCGGGGTCTGCGACATCGTGGTCAACTGCCACCATCTCCACGAACAGGTCGAGGCGTGGTGCGCGGAGAACGGATGCCGCGCGAGCTTCGAGCCGGAGATACTCGGCACGGGCGGCGTGCTGAATCCGCTCCGCGAGTGGATCGGCGGCGACGACTTCTACCTGGTCAACGGCGACATCGTCGTCGAGAACGTCCCGGACCTGGAGTCCGCCCTGGCGTCGGCGGGTGCGGACGCGATAGGCGCCGCGCTCGTCACGGAGGAGGGTCCGCGCACCATCGAGATCGAGCCGGAGAGCCGATACGTCACCTGCTGGAAGAGCCCAGACCCGGGCTGGAGCGGAACGTTCACGTACTGCGGCTTCGCGCTCCTCAAGGCGAAGGTGCTGGACTATGTCGAGCCGTCCGGCTTCTCCACCATCGTGCAGGCGTACGAGCGCGCGATGATGGACGGGCGGTTCGTTTACGGACTGTCCGCGGCGGACATGATGTGGACGGACGCGGGGACGGTCGAAAGCTACGTCGAGGTCAACCGCGACGGCGAGGACAACGCGTTCGCGGACATTCCGCAGGTCAAGGCCGTGCTTCCCGGCGACGGTGCCGTCGAGTTTCTCGGCGCGCGCGGAAGCGACAGGGCGTTCTTCCGCCGCGGCGACGCCATCGCCGTGATCTACGATCCGTCCAGGCGCGGGGAGAACGCGAAGTACGCCGGCCACGCGAAGTGGCTTTCGGAGCGCGGCGTCCCGGTTCCGGCGGTCCTGTGCGACAGGCCGGACCTGTTCGCAACGGCTTTCGAGTTCGCAGGGTCCGAGGACCTCGCGGCCCACGCGAGGCGCGTCGGCGTGATCGCCGCGTACGCCCCGGTCGTCGAGGCACTTGCGAAGTTCGGCGCGCTCGACGCGTCCGGACTCGACCTGGAGCCGGCGTTCGGTCCGGACCTCTGGAAGTGGGAGCGGGACCTCTTTGCGGAGCACTGCCTCGGGACGCGGTTTGCGATGGAGATGCCGAAGGCCGTGGAGTCCGAGCTGGAGCGCGTCGCCGGGGTGCTGGACGCGGAGCCGAAGGCGCTCGTCCACCGCGATTTCCAATCGACTAACGTCATCTGGAGGAACGGCGACTTCAGGTTCATCGACTTCCAGGGAATGCGCATGGGGCCCGGCGCGTACGATCTCGCGTCTCTGCTCTACGACCCTTACGTGTCGCTCAAGGAGTCCGAGCGCACTGCCCTCGCCGCGCTATACGGCAAGGCGTCCGGGCGCGACGTCGCGTCCGTCCTGCCGTTCGCCGCGGTGGAGAGGCTCGTGCAGGCGCTTGGCGCGTTCGGGCGCCTTGCGTCCGTCGGGCAGCCGCAGTTCTCGCGCCACGTGATGCCTGCGCTGGAGAACCTTCTCGCGGCGGCGGACGAGGCTGGGCTGGACGCGATCGGGGCCCTTGCGGAGGACCTCATCGCGAAAGAGGGGAAAGGGGGCGCAGCGTCATGAATGCCGTCCGCACATTCCTCTCCCGCATCAGGAAGTCCGCCGTCCGCCGTCCGGGCCGCGTGAAGACCGTCGCCATGGGCCGCGAGCGCGAGTTCGAGGCGTGGGACGTCGGCGACGACACGTACATCTTCGAGGTCGGCGTCGCGAACCATCTCGAGGAGCATCCGAGCGTCCTGCTGGTGCCGAAGTGCGACCTCAAGCGCAAGGCGAAGGGCCGCGTCATGACGATGACGACGGGCAACCACTCCGTCGCGGCGTTTCCGCTGCTGGACGGACGCTTCTGGAAGCTTTCGAGGGTGCCGTCCGCGAAGCGCGGCGACGTGCTGATGCACAACATCCTGTGCGCGAACGTGGTGAAGGGGACTATCGAGATTTCGCAGCGCGACATTCCGACGAAGGCGCTCGTGAAGGCGGACGCATGGCTCCTGGGGGAATCGGGCTTTTCCATGCCGGACATCGTCATGGGCGAGCGCAACGACTCCACGCTGGAGCACTACAGGCGGCTGGGGCAGGAGTGGCGCGTCAAGCCGCTCGCGTGGACGGAGGCCGAGATGAAGGTGGCGCTCGCCGCGTCCAAGAAGCGCATCGCCTCGAAGATCGTCTATTTCCACTCGATGAAGGGCGTCCACTTCCTCTCGTTCGGCGAGTTCCGCAGGTTCGCTGACCTTGCGCAGACGTCGCCGGACGAGTTCGTGAAGGGGCTGAGGGAGCTCGTCAGCGTGTTCGAGGGCAACCAGTACACCTTCACGCGCATGCCGAAGCACCGCGGGCACCACGAGATCGAGCTTTTCGGACTCAAGCGCGGCGTCTCGCTCGACAGGCTCATACCGGAGCTCGAGCGCCTGATGGAGTCGATCGTCCTCGAGCGCATCGACCGTGACGGGATAGTGCGCAAGATGTCCGAGGTCGTCGCGCTCTACGAGTCGCTGCTCACGAAGCCGCAGCTGGCGGACGAGAACTCGCGCGAGTTCGTCGATACGATGTACATGTGCATAACTGGCGAGGTGTATTCCGTCATGGGCGAGGGGACGACCCCGGCGTTCGACGACAGGCGCACCGCGCTCCCCGGCGCGACGTTCATCGACGGGCGTCCTTCGTTCCATCCGGGCGCGGACGACAGGACGGAGGTCCTGCTCGCCAACCTGCGCGCGTTCATGAGCAAGGACGAGCAGGTCGAGTACGCGAACGTGTACGAGCTCAGGGGCGAGAACGAGAACGTCCCGACGGGCCAGGGCCGCACGCGCGAGATCGTCTACAAGACGAACCGCAGCCCGGTCGAGCAGAGCCGCGTCGTCAAGCGCCTGTCGCTGGCGAAGAAGGGGTACTCCAGCTACATGCTCGCGCGCATCGAGGCGTTCAAGGCGCTCGGCATGGCGCTGAGCGACTACCGCATCCTCCGCCGCCGTGCGAAGACGGGCCGGCGTCCGGTCGATTACTTCATCCGCAACAGGCTCGAGGGCGAGCCGATGGATTCGATACCGGCGAACTACTTCTGCAGTGTGGACGACGCGTCCGTCGAGGAGAAGGAGGTCGTCCTCGCTCTCGCGACGCTCATGGGCGACGCGGCCGCGCAGAACATGGCGATGAAGAAGTACGACCCGGCGACGCAGAGTCCGCTGTACGGCGTCGGCAAGGAGATATACGAGTTCGAGTACGACATCGTAGCCTCGCGCGTGATTCCCAAGAAGGTTTCTACCTGCTCCGTGCGCAGCAGTTTCGGCTGGCCGTGCCTGGACTTCACTGACGAGAATCTCCGTGCGATAGCTTCGTTCTACTTTACCTGCTACGCGCACGCCCTAAAGATCTACCAGAAGCGCCACGCGGTGTCCATGCGCGAAGTTGCGGAGCGCTTCATCGACGGCTTCGAGTACCGCACGCACGCGATGGAGTGGCAGCTGTCGGTCCTCCGCGACAAGTTCGAGGCCTTCCATCCGAAGCTGCCGTCGGGATATGCGTTCGAAAAGAAGTGGAGGTTCGTGATGTGGTCACTCGAGCGTCAGGAAAGGCGTCTTTCCTGGCTTCGCAGGATGTTCTTCGAGAAAGTGGAGATCGTCGAGAATGAAGACATACGGAATAATACCTAGCAGGTTCGGATCGAGCCGCTTCCCTGGCAAGCCGCTTGCGATGCTCGCGGGCAAGCCGCTGGTCGCATGGGTCGTTGAGGCCGTGAAGAGGGCGAAGTCGCTGGACGAGGTACTCGTCGCGACGGACGACGACCGCATCGCGGACGCCGTGGTCCAGTATGGCGGCAAGGCCGTGATGACTCCGTCCTCGCTGCCCAGCGGAACGGACCGCATAGCGTGTGCCGCGGGGAGCTTTGCGGACGACGACATCCTCGTGAACATCCAGGGAGACGAGCCGCTGATCGACCCCTCGCTGATCGACGAGCTCGCGATGAAGCTCAAGCTGGAGGCCCGTTGGGACATGGCGACCGCCGTGACGCCCGTGAAGTCAGCCGCGGACCTCGCGGCGAAGACCGTCGTCAAGGTTGTCCTCGACCGCTTCGGCGGGGCGATGTACTTCTCCCGCGCGCCGATCCCGTTCGACCGCGACAAGGAGCCGGACCTCGCGTCCGGGCTCTACGTGCGCCATCTCGGGATATACGCCTACCGAGGCGGCTTCCTGAAGCGCTACATCGCCGAGCCTCCGTGCGACCTCGAGAAGACCGAGAAGCTTGAGCAGCTCCGCGCGCTCTGGATGGGCGCGAAGATTGCCGTGGTCCGCACGACGGACGAGGGCATCGGCGTCGATACGCCGGAGGACGCGGAACGTGTCGCAAAGATCCTCGCCTCTCGCGCCTCGTGAGCGGCGCGCGGTCGTCCGCCGCGCGTTCTTCGACTCGATCCCCGTGCTCATGGGCTACACGACCATGGGCTTCGTCGCGGGAGTCCTGCTCGCCGCGCGCGCCGGCGTCTCGTGCGCGACGCTCTGGGGTCTGCTGACGAGCGCCGCGTGCGTCTCGGGGACGTACAGCTTCGCCATAGTCCAGCCGGTCGCCGAGCGCGTTCCGCTCGCGGTGATCGCCGCCATGGTGGCGAGCGTGAACTTCAGGTACGCGTTCTACGGCTTCACGATGCTCGGACGCTGGAAGGGCGTCCCTTTCCTCAAGAAGGCGTTCCTTGTCCACATGCTGACGGACGAGAACTTCGCGCTCGAGGCGGCGTGCCGCTACCGCGCGCCGTCCGCGCACCTCCTCTACTGCCTTTCGGTGTCCGCCATGAACTTCCTCTACTGGGTCGCGGGCGTGACGGCCGGCACGTTCGCCGTCGCCGTCCTCCAGGGCGCGATGGACCCGGACGTCCTGCGCAGCCGCACGAACGGCATGGAGTTCGCGATGGTAGCGCTGTTCCTCGTTATCTTCACAGACCAGATGAAAGGGTTCCTGAGAAATGGGAGATGACTTCCTCTACATGCTCGGCGTCGTCGCCGTTGGCTGGGCCGTGACCGTCGGTATGCGCGCCCTGCCGTTCCTGCTCTTCGCGGGGCGCCGCCGCGAGATTCCGCCGCAGGTCGAGCGCTTCGGCGCGCTCGTCTCGCCGGTCATCATCGCCGCGCTGATCGTCTATTCCTACTCCGGACTCCAGTGGCGCACGGCGTGGCCGTACCTCGCCGGCGCGCTGACGGTCGCCGTGCAGCTCTGGAAGGGGAGTCCGCTCGCCAGCATCGCGGCGGGAACGGCGCTGTACATGTGCCTCGTCTCGTGCGGATGCATGACTGCGGAGTCCGAGATGGAGTACGGCATGGCGCATCCGCTGATCCGCATGACGGAGAAGGGCATGAAGTTCCAGGACCGCTACGTCACGCCGCAGCAGGCGATCAAGGAGCTGGAGCGGCGCCGCGTCCCGCACGACGCGACGATCCACATACTCGTCGACGACGAGAACGCGTACCGCCGCGCGTCGCTGGTGTTCCGCGGAATGCTCGCCAAGGCGGGCTACGCGCGCTCGGTCCTGATCACGGAGAAGCGCGCCTCGTCCTCGTCGCCGATCCAGCCGGAGAAGCGGAAGGACGTCGGCAGATAAATATGATATAATGGGGGCGGACAAAGAGGGACAGCACGGTGACCTGCGACACGATTAACGACGCCGAAACGAACGCGCTGGACGGCAGCCGGCTGCTTGCCGGGCGCTTTCGCCTCGTGAGGCCGCTCGGACAGGGCGGCATGGGGTCCGTCTGGCTTGTCGAGGACACGCTCCTCGACGGACGGGAGTTCGCCGTCAAGATGATGCCGAACATGCTCGTCAACAACAGGCGTGCGTACCGCCAGCTGAAGGACGAGGCGATCGTCGCGATGAAGCTGACGCATCCGAACATCGTGACGCTGCGCTCGTTCGAGGACAACGGCGGCAACCCGTTCCTCCTGATGGACTACATCGACGGACGGACGCTCGACGACTATCTCGTGGACCATTCCGCCGATGGGCTTCCGGAGGAGGACGTCGTGCGCATCCTGAAGCCGATCGCGGCCGCCCTCGACTACGCGCACTCGAAGGGCGTGGTGCACCGCGACGTGAAGCCGGGCAACGTCATGATCGCGAAGGACGGCACGCCGTACATACTGGACTTCGGCGTCGCGCGCGAAATCCAGGAGTCCATGACCCGAATCACGGGAAGGCTCTCGAGCGGAACCCTCCTCTACATGTCGCCGGAGCAGCTGCACGGCGCCAAGCCGACTCCCGCGCAGGACGTCTATTCGTTCGCGGCGATGGCCTACGAATGCCTCAAGGGCGAGCCGCCGTTCGTCCGAGGGTCGATAGAGGAGCAGATAAAGAGCAGGGTCCCGGAGCCGCTGCCCGGGGGAACGGGCCTGGCCGCATCGGTCATGGCGGGGCTTGCGAAGGATCCGGCGGACCGTCCGCCGTCCTGCACGGCTGTGCTCGAGTCCAGGGGCGCCACAGGTCAGGAGCCGCCGACGGTGGCGGAGGATGCGCCGACGGCGAAGGGCGAATGGTGCGCGGACGCCGTGGATTCCGCGCCGGGAGACGACGCACCGACGCGGCAGTCGAAGTCCGAAGCGCCTCGCGCATCGCATCGCGTCGCGTCCTGGGCCGTCCGCAGGGCTCTTGCCGCGATCGCGCTTCTCGCCGTTCTCGCCGGCGTGGGCTTCCTGCTGTGGATCAACGGACGCGAGGAGCACAAGGCGCCCAGGGAGGCCGTCGAGCCGAAGCACGGCGACGTCGCGATGCTGACGCTCACGAACGGCGTGACCATGGCCATGGTGTACGTCGCAGGCCCGCAGGACTTCTCGATGGGCGGAAGCGGCTGCGACAACGAAAGGCCTGCGCACGAGGTCCGCCTGACGAAGGGCTACTGGCTCGGGAGGACGGAGGTTACGCAGAGGCAGTGGGAGTCCGTCATGGGCCAGACGCAGAGGTGGCTTGCGAACAAGGCGGGTTATTCCACGAAGGGCGTCGGAGAGCGGAACCCGGTCTATTGCGTCTCGTGGAACGACTGCCAGAACTTCATGGCGGGGATACAGTCCGAGGTCGATCGCCAGATGCCCGGATACAGGGCGGCGCTGCCGACGGAGGCGCAGTGGGAGTGCGCGTGCCGCGCGGGGACTTCGGGCGACTACGCGGGCGAGCTGCAGGACATCGCGTGGTACGGGGAGAGCTGGAGCGGCGGCTCCACTCATCCCGTCGCGACGAAGCGTCCGAACGCATGGGGCTTCCACGACATGCACGGAAACGTCTGGGAGTGGTGTGCGGACGCCTACGACTCGGACTACTACGCGGCGAGCCCCGCGAGCGACCCTTACAACGCCGGGCAGCCTGACGCCTGCAGGGTCGTTCGCGGCGGGAGCTGGTGCTTCGCCGCCGACTGTTGCCGCTCCGCCTACCGCGGCAAGGGGGATCCGAGCGACCGCTTCCTGATAGGGTTCAGGGTCGCGCTTGTCCCGGCCAGGTAGGGACGCCGTCCGCGCACGACCGCATCGCGCACTCTCATTTCAACCGGATTTTTTGATATAATATAATGCAAATGAAAACAGGGAACAACAATGGGACAGCTTGAAGAATCTTCCGAACTGACGTTGGACTTCACGAAACTCGAGAAGGTCGGCAGGCAGGTCGCCGACACGCGCGCGTCCGGCTCGGCCCCGTGCGATCCGGGCGTCATACCCGTCGCCGTGCAGAACGCCGACACGAAGGAGGTCATCCTCGTCGCGTACACGAACGAGTTCGCGATGAGGGAGAGCTTCGCGAAGCGCAAGCTGGTCCTGTGGTCCACAAGCCGCAACAAGCTCTGGTTCAAGGGCGAGACGAGCGGCGAGACGTTCGACCTCCTCGAGGCGTACGTCAACTGCGAGCAGAACTCTCTCCTCTACGTCGTGAGGCCCTGCCGCGGCGGGATCTGCCACACGAAGAACAAGTCGGGCGCGCCCCGAAACTGCTACTACAGGCGCATCGACTTCGACACGTTCGCGCTGACGAACGTCGATCCGTGACGTGCGGACCTCATCCATTTCAACGATCCAACTCCAAAACACCAAAAGGAAAAAACATGATAGGACAAGGCGTAGTTCTGATGCTTGCGGGAATGGGCATCGTTTACCTGTTCCTCAGCGTCCTCATCGTAGTCACGAAGTTCTCCATGAAGGGGATCGCGCGGTTCGACTCGATCCTTCCGCAGGAGGCGCCCAAGAAGAAGCCTGCCGCCGCCAAGGCGTCCGGCGACGACGCCGACGTCGCGCTCGCGATCGCGGTCGCGCTCGGCTGAGCCGAAACCAGCTTGAAATCTAAACAAAAACAACCAAACACCGGATCACCATGGCCAAGAAAACAGTAAAGTTCATGCTCACCGCGTTCCGCGACGGCTTCCAGAGCGTAGTCGGCGCACGCGTTCTTTCCAAGGACTTCCTCCCCTGCGTGGAGGAGGCTTACCAGGCGGGCGTCCGCTGGTTCGAGGCAGGCGGCGGCGCGCGCTTCCAGAGCTGCTACTTCTACTGCCAGGAGGACGCGTTCGACGTGATGGACAAGTTCCGCAAGGCGGCTCCCGAGGCGGACCTCCAGACGCTTTCGCGCGGCGTGAACGTCGTCGGCCTCGAGAGCCAGCCGAGCGACATGATCAAGCTGCACGCCCAGATGTTCAAGAAGCACGGCATGAGCTCGATCCGCAACTTCGACGCGCTCAACGACGTCAACAACCTGAAGTGGTCCGGCCAGTGCATCCACGACGCCGGCCTCAACCACGAGGTCGTCGTGACGATGATGGGCCTTCCGCCCGGCATCGACAACAAGGGCACGCATACGCCCGAGTTCTACCGCGACCGCCTCAGGATGATCATGGACGCCGGCATCCCATTCGACCGCGTGGCGTTCAAGGACGCCTCCGGCACGTCC
>JAGCFB010000098.1 GCA_017650345.1 Kiritimatiellia bacterium
GTAGCACTTCGCGGCCGAGAAGCCCATGTCGCCCGACGAGAGCATGATCACGCGGAACGCGAGGCCGAGTCCGGTAAGGACCTCCTCCGCCTCCTTGACGAGCGTCTCGAGCTGCTGGAACGAGACGGAGGGATGCACGAAGTTGACCATCTCGACCTTGTCGAACTGGTGGACGCGCAGCATGCCGCGCGTCATCTTGCCGGCGCTGCCCGCCTCGCGGCGGAAGCACGGCGTGTAGGCCGTGAGCTTGATCGGGAGGTCCTTCGCGCTGAGGATGTCGTCGCGGTAGTAGTTCGTGACGGGCACCTCCGCCGTCGGGATGAGCCAGAAGTCGTCGATCTGGCAGTGGTACAGGTCCTCCGCGAACTTCGGAAGCTGGCCCGTGCCGGTCATGGAGTCGGAATTGACGACGAACGGCGGCAGCATCTCGGTGTAGCCCTGCTCGCGGCAGTGGACGTCCAGCATGTACTGGATGAGCGCGCGCTGGAGCTTCGCGCCCTGCCCGAGGATGATCGGGAAGCCCGTGCCCGTCAGCTTCACGCCGCGCGGGAAGTCGAAGATGCCCAGCCTCTCGCCGATGGCCATGTGGTCGAGGATCTTGAAGTCCGGATCCTTCCACTCGCCGACCTTGCGGACGACGACGTTGGCGGAGCTGTCCATGCCAGTCGGGATCTCCGGCGCGGGGATGTTCGGGATCATGAGCAGCGTCTCGCGCAGGTCGCGCTCGACCGTCGCGAGCTCGCGGTCGATCTCCGCGATGCGGTCGCCGACCTTGCGCATCTCCTCCTTGGCGGCGGCGATGTCGCCGCCCTCCTTGGCGATCTTGCCGATCTCCTTGGACGCCGCGTTGCGCTTCGCCTTCAGCGTCTCGGTCTCCGAGACGAGCGCGCGGCGCTTCGCGTCCAGATCGCGCGCCTTCTCGCAACGCTCCCTCTCCACACCGCGGCGCGCGAGCGCGGCGGCCGTGGCGTCGAAATCTTCCCTCAGCTTCTTGATGTCAATCATGTTAGGATCTCCTGATTGACGGATATTATACCACAAATCCGCACGGGGCGAGCGCGCAAATTCAGCCGCCGAGGATCCGCTGGACGGGAACCAGAATCGCGCTCTGCTTCGTGTACATCAGCATGTCCATTATGAACGGAAGGTAAACGATCAGCATCGCGATGCCGAGGGCGGACTTGATCGGCATTGAAAGGAAGAACACGTTCAGCTGCGGCGCGGTGCGGTTGACGAGTCCGAGCCCGACCGTCGCTAGGAACATGACTATGATGATCGGCGCGGCGATCACCACCGTCACGCTGAGCATCCCGTCCAGCGCGCCGAGGATCAGTCCGGGCGTGCCGGGCGCGAGCGCGGGGCACGCCGGGGCGGCCGTCTCCGCCGGGAAGACCGGCCATATCGCGTAGCTGGAGTAAAGCGCGCCAAGGAAGACGAGCACGGCCCCGCCGACGAAGAACACTGTCGATACTATCTGCGTGAAGAATATGCCGGTCGTCGAGACCTGCGCGCCGGAAAGCGGGGAATAGACCTCGCCCATCGTCGCGCCGCGCTGGTTGTCGATGAAGTTGCCCACGTTCTCCGCGATCCAGAACGGCACCGCCGCGAAGAAGCCGAGGAGGAACCCGATCAGCGCCTCCTTGAACGCCAAAAGCGCCATCGCCCAGACGTTCGGCTCGCCGGGCGGCATCCCAGCGTGGACGTGGGGGACGGCGAGGCACGCCATGGCGAAGACCGCCGCCCTCCGCGCGACGCCGGGTATCATGGACTCCGCAAGCGCCGGACAGATGGCGAACGCGCCGCCTATCCTCGCCATGGCGAGGACTGCTGCCATGATCCACCTGTGGAACTCTACATAGGGCATCTGCCTTCACCTCACCTTGTTCATTCGCTTTGCGAGCTTCTGTTCATGCCTTCAACGGCTTTCTTTCGGTCCGCCTCCAGGACTAGGTCTCTGGCCGCCTCCAGCCTTTTGCGGACATTGGACATGATGAACGAGTCGACGGGCCGCCCGCTATTCAACGCCTTGCCTATGTTTATCATCCTCTCACGGCTGGATGCATAGTCCCTGTCCAGCATGGAAAGAAGTTCATCGATTTCCAGAACATCCCGCACATCCGGCCCGGAGGCCGCACGCTTCCTCATGACCGCACAGAGATTCGATCGCTGCGCGGCGGAGATGTCCCCATCCCTGACCTTCTTTCCCGTCTGCCAGAAGAAAATCCCCCTCATGCGCCGATACGAGTTGCAGTCTGGATCGTCGTACGTAGCGTCGACAAGTTCGACCACCTTGTCCAGGGAGGCCAGCGCCTGGTACGACTGGAACGCAAGCGGCGCGGCGGGGTCTTCCTTCGCGAGCGCGACATTGCGCAGAAGCGGAAGGCTGTCCGCAGTCCCATACCTGCCCAGCATCATGGCCGCACCCGCGCGAACGCTCTTACGCGCCGCATTGGTCTCGCCGATGGTTTTTTCGAGGACATCCGCCATGACGACGGCCATATCGGCATCCGTCAGCCCGTAGCGTTGTTTCAGCAAATCCACGGACTCCCACGTGTCCGACTGCCCGCATTCCAGAAAAACGCTTGTAGGGCCGACGAGACTATCGACAAGGGCAGCCTTCCCGTCTTTGCTGACCGATGACGCCTCTTCGGCAATCGCAATGCCGAACAGCGCACTCGCAGCAAACAGTATAGACAGCGCTTTGATCATTTTGCCATATCCTTTGTCTTCTCGGCATAGAGTTTGAAGAGCAAGGCGACGCGGTCAGAGTCGGTTGCGGTCGGCTTGAGACCGTACGCCTTGTCGACAAGCGCGTCGAGATGCGTATGGGCTTTCACGAGGTCGGGCGGCATCGTGAGCGGGTCGTAGAGGTCGGCCAGCGTCGCGCCCGGATGCGCGGCACGCGCATCGAGAACGGCTTGTGCGGCCTCGGTAATTTTCTCGCGCAGAGGGGCAGCGTCGCAGAGATCAGGCCAAATGAAGTTGTTGTAGACGATATGCTTAGAATAACTGTAGTCGCTTTTCATTCTCCCGCAAACAGTCCTCATCCAGGCCATATGCAACTTTGATGTCAAAACTCCAAAATGATACAAGGTTCCATCCGGAATCATCTGTATCTTGTTTGTGCATATAACACTGTCGTCAATAAAGCCCATAGGTACATATTTTCGCGACTCCGACGAGACCTCAGGAACCACGACAGCTGTTTTAGGATTGTTCGTTTCTCGGAATAGCGTTGGCGTATCAGCAAGTTTTCGTGCGCCAGGATCACGGCTTGCCAGTCTTGCTTCGCGACAACGTTCGACACGTTCCATTACAACTGGCATTGTGCGCAAATCTGATGGCGACGCGTCCTTGAGCCAAAGACAATATCGCGTCAAACCATTAATATACTCTTTCGAACCAACAATGGGTTTGATAAATTGCTTCGCTCTTGGTTCGCTGGCAATAAACACTTCATAATCATTAGCCTCAATTATAAGACATCCACCATCTGTTGGCTGATTACCCTTTCGCATCATTGGGACATCGCACAAGGGCTTTGAACGGCTTTCCACCATGACATTCGGAGCGTCCATCAGATAGCCGTTGATATTATTGGCATTAATGACTGCATTGTCATCATATATTAACTTCGGCCCGCAAACGTTACCACACGCGTGAAACCCGATTATTACGCAATGCACAGCAGCAACGCCTTTTGCCTCGTTGTGCCACTTGAACGTACGATAAGCAAAGTCAATCTCTGCGTTGAGGTTCTTCCAAAGCGGCGCAACCTGCTCCCCTTGCGTTATGGAATTTGTGGCCACAAAAGCACATTTGGTCTGCGCACCTTGAATCAGATCATTAGCCTTTTTAAACCAACAACAGACAAAATCTATATTTCTGCTCTCAGGAAAAAGCTTGGCAAGTTCAACCCGTTGACTTGCGGTTTGCCATGTGGACCCCAAGAACGGCGGATTGCCCATGATGTAGTCGAAGCAATCCTTTGTGCTCTTTGTGTCCTTTGTGGCTAAAAGACTTCCCCAATCCGTCGTCAAGGCATTGGCGCAGACAATGTGCGGCGAGTCCTTGATCGGGATTCGGGCGAAATACTGGCCGAAGCGGTCTGCAACCTCCATATTGCAGAGGTGATCCATGAGCCACAATGCGACCTTGGCAATCTCGGCGGGGAAAGGCTCGATCTCGATCCCGTAGAACTGCGAGACATTGACCTTGCAGAGCTGGGTGACATCGAGGACGAGCGCCGGATCGTCCTTGTGCAATTCGTCCAGGACATCCATCTCGACGTGGCGCAGTTCGCGGTAGCCGATGAGAAGGAAGTTTCCGCAGCCGCAGGCGGGATCGAGAAATGTCAGCGAGGATATCTTCTCGTGAAACGCCCTAAGCCGGGACGGACGCGAGGTGCCCCGTAGCGCGCAGATGTCGTCAAGCTCCGACCGAAGTCCGTCGAGGAAAAGCGGACGGATCAGCTTCAGGATATTCTCCTCGCTCGTGTAGTGTGCGCCAAGGTCGTGACGCGCCTTTTCGTCCATGACACCTTGGAACATCGCGCCAAAGATGGCGGGGGAGATCTTCGACCAGTCGAGTTCGCCGCAATCGAGGATGGCGCGGCGCATTTCGGGCGAGAACGCAGCGATCGGCAGAAACTCGGCAAACAGCCCACCGTTCACATACGGGAACGCCGCCAGCGATTCGTCACGCGTCGCGAGACGGTTTTCTGGCGCCGTGTTCAGCACTTGGAAAAGCTCGGCAAGCTTTGCCGCGAGATCGCTGCCGTCGACGGAAGTCCGCTGCTCGATGAACTCGCTGAACTGGTTGGGCTTGAAAATACCGGTGTCTTCGGCGAAGAGACAGAAGAGAAGCCGGACGAGATACACTTCGAGCGGATGCCTCGCGTAGCCAACGGCTTTCATCGCGTCGTGGAGACGCGCCATCTGCTCTGCGGCCTTGCGGTTCACGGGATCCTGCTCGCGGATTTCGCCGCGCTCGTCCGCTCCGATCATGTAGCCGAAAGGCGTGACGAACTTGCGCAGGTCCTTCAGCGCAAACTCCGTGAGCGCGCAGTCGTTGGCGAGGTCGTAGAAGCGAACACGGGCGAAGTCGGAGACGACGATTGCACGCGGCGTCTGCGAAACGTCCGAGAGCGCGCGGACGTAGTCAAGTGCCTGCTGAAACGCGGCGTCGAGGTCCTTTCCGCGGGACTTCATCTCGACGAGTATCTTGCCCTGCCAGAAGCAGTCGGCGTAGCCCTGCGAGCCGTCGCCGAACTTGACGCGGTGCTCGAAGGTGTTGAAGAGGACTATGTCGACGCCGAATACCGCAAAGAACTCCTTGAGGAAGCTCTGCGCCTGGCTCTTCTCGTCGTATGCGTCCTTCCAGCGCTTCGAGAACGCCGTCGCCGCCTTTCGTATCTCGTTCCATGACTTCATTCAGCTTTCCCTGGTCATCGAAGGAGCGCGAAGTGGGAGAAGATGTCCTGGGTGTAGAGGAGGAGCACCGACCCCATCCACGATGCGCAGGCGAGCAGCGTTATCGAGATCGCGATCAGCTTGACGGCGAACCCGAGCGTCTGCTCCTGAATCTGCGTCAGCGCCTGCAGCAGCGAGACCAGCACGCCGATCACCGTGGCGACGAGGATCGGCACCAGCGAGAGGCGAAGCACGATCAGCAGGCACGTCTTCGCGTAGTCCAGTATGTCCGCCTGGCTCATGTCGCGTACCCCCTTACGAGTCCCTGGATGAGAAGCGTCCATCCGTTCACCATGACGAACAGGAGCAGCTTGAACGGAAGCGATATCGTCACCGGCGAGACCATCATCATGCCCATCGCGAGCAGGATGTTCGATATGATTATGTCGATCGCGATGAACGGAAGATAGACGAGGAACCCGATCTGGAACGCCTTCGTGAGCTCCGAGACGCAGAACGACGGGATGAGGATGAAGAAGCTCTCCGGATCGACGACGGCCGGCTCGTCGGGGCTCTTCGCCCACAGGCGCTCCGCCGTGTTGACGAAGAACGCGCGCTCGCGGTCGGACGTGTGGATCGACAGGAACTCGCGGAACGGCTCGGCGGCCTTCGCGACCGCGTCCGTCTCGAACCAGCGTCCGCCGGCGGCGGATGCGCCGTCCGTCCCCTGGACCGCGGACGCCTGGGCCGCGCGCGACCTGTCGATCTCCGCGCTCACCACGTTCCACGACTCTCCCATGACCGGCGCCATGATGTAGAACGTGAGGATCATCGCAAGCGCGTTGATCACCATGTTCGGCGGGATGGACTGGATGCCGAGCGCGTTCCTGATGAGCGACATGACGACGACGATCTTCAGGTAGCTCGTCGCGACCATCGCCACGAACGGCAGAAGCGAAAGCCCCACGAAGAGGACTATCAGCATGAATGGATCTGACTGGAACATGGCTTTTGTCTTCCTGTCTTTTTGTTTTTCCGTTTCCCGGTCCGCCGCGCGTCCGCGCACGCTACCTGCCGTCCGCCGACTCGACGACGAACGCGCACTGGTCGGCCACGCGCTCCATGCGTCCGCACGCCACCGTCCTTCCGGCGAACACGAGTCGCAGCTGCGGAGTCGGACGCCGCGCGACGGCGGACGGGGACGCCGCATGGTCGAAGAGGAAGCCGAGCGTGACGTCTAGCGGATCCGCCGATTCGACGCGGAGGCGTCCGTCGTCCGCAAACGGCGCGACGCCGTTCGCGTCAACGAGGAGACGTCCGTCCGCGACCAGGGACGGCGGATTCGCGTCCGCCTCCGGAACGAGCAGCGCGTCGCCGACGGAAAGCGAGGCGAGCTCCGCGGCGGACAGCGTGAACGCGGCGACGGTCAGAACCGCCGGAACCGTCTCCTCGCGGACGGAAGGATGGTTGGTGTCGATGAAGACGAGCCGTCCGAGCGACGCGACGAGCGCCGGGGACGAAGTGATCGCAAAGCTCAGCACGTCCCCCTCCGCCGAGCTGACGCGGGCGAAGAGGCGCGCGGACTCCCCGTCCGGCGCGGCGGCGAGTCCGGCGACGCGGAGCTGGCGGTGCGCGGCGTTTTCGATCAGCTGGAGGAGCGGACCCGCCTCCTTCTCCACAAGCGCGAGGAGTATCGCCTCCGGCACGTCGGCGCGGACCGACCAGAGCCTGTGCAGCTCGGGGAAGCGCGGCGTGTCGGCGAGCGACAGCACGTGAGGCTCGTCCTCCAGCGCAACCGCCAGGTCCAGGGTGTCCGCCGGACGCAGCGCATCAAGACGCATCGTGCAGGGGTCGTCGCCGAGCCGGCACGGCATCGCCCACGCCGGGGACGCTACAAGCGCCGCGGGCGCCGCGTTCGCCCAGCGCGGAATGGCTCCGAGTATCTCACTTGCTTTCATCTCTCTTTCCTTTCTTCACCGCGACTCCTCACCGCAACCGTAAAGCCATGGAAGGCCGGTATGTGCTCCGCAAGCGCGCGCTCCAGCTGCGGAACGCTCCTCGCGACGACCAGCTCCGCCTGCGGCGTGGCCGGCGCGATCTCCATGGAGAGGATGCCGTCCTTGGCGGACAGCCTGATCTCCGATCCGTCCAGCACGGTCGGCTTCAGCCGTATCACGATCTCTCCCTCGCCACCGACAAGCGAAGGCCTTATCTCGATCTGCTCGCTGATCGCATCGACGATCTTTCCGACAGTCTCCGCAATGGACAAGGTCTGCGCCGTCGCAACGGCATCCTCCGGCACAACCACGGAAACGCCCGCAGGCTGCGCGGCCACGGGATTCTCGACCGGAACGCGCACCTCGACGACAACCGGCTCTTCCTTCTTATCCTTTACGGGGTCCTTCACGGGGTCCGTCCCCAAAGAAACCATAGGTTTTACGGGGTCTGTCCCCAGAACGACAGGCTTCTTCTCAGGGTCTATCCCCAACGTAACAGGCTTCTTTGCAGGCTCAATTGCCGGAACATCCGTAGGCTTTACGGGGTCTGTCCCCAATTCACGAGGCTGAACAGCGGGAGCGACAGCAACTTCAAGAGGCTGAACGACGGGTGCGACCGGCGCTTCACGCACCGGTTCCTCCGGAATCGCCGCAACCTCGCGAACGGGTTCTGCCGGAATCGCCACAACATTATGCGTTTGCTCTGCCGGTGCAGTCGTGTTCTCGATGCGCGGTTCGGCGGGCATGACCGGAACGCCCGGTCTAGGTTCCGAGAAAGCCGGCTCAGCGCCAACCGGTGCAGCGGCAACGGGCTTTGCGGCAACGGGCTCGGCTACCGTTTGAAGCACTGCCTGCACAAACTCGACGACTTTTTCGTCCTTTTCCACCACCTTTACGGAGTCTGTCCCTGAAACGACAGGCTGAACGACAGGAGCTACTGTGGCTTCGCGGGGCGGTTCAGAAGGAGCGGTTGCCACATCACGAATCGGCTCGACGGGAATCGCCGCAACATTCATAACAGGCTCGGCGGAAACAGGCTCAACGACCGTTTGAGTCGTCACCTGTGGCACTACCTGAACAAATTCAACGATTTTATCGCCCTTTTCTGCCACCTTTACAGGGTCTGTCCCCAGAACGACAGGCTTCTTTGCAGTCTCAACTTCCAGGACAACCGGCGGTTTAACAGGGTCTGTCCCCAGAGGAACCGTCTGCTTCGCGGGGTCTGTCCCCAATTCGCGAGGCTGAACAACGGGGGCGACTGCAACTTCACGAGGCAGTTCAGATGAAGCGAATGCCACATCACGAATCGGCTCAACTGGAACCGCCGAAACAACACGAACCGGTTCCGGCGGAATCACCGGAACATCATGCTCCGGTTCGGCTGGAACAGACAAAACAACACGCTCAGGTTCGACGGGAGCGGTCGTTTTGATGGGAGCGGTAGTATTGTCAAGTCGAGACTCAACGGGTATGGTTGGAACGCTAAAGCGCGGTTCTACGAAAGCCGGTGCGATAGCAACTGGCTTTGCGGCAACTGGCTCGGCTACAAGTGGCTCAACTACAAGTGGCTCAGCGACCGTTTGAGGCACTACCTGAACAAATTCAACGATTGTATCGCCCTTTTCCGTCACCTTAAAGGGTTCTGTCCCCAGAGAAACCATCTGGTTTACAGGGTCTGTTCCCAAAACGACAGGTCTCTTTACAGGCTCGGTTTCCAGAACGACCGTCGGTTTTATGGGGTCTGACCCCAAAGAAACCGTAGGTTTTGCGGGGTCTGACCCCAGTTCGAGAGGCTGAAGAACGGGGGCGGAGGCCGTTTCGCGAAGAGGTTCCGACGGCATGGCTACCGGGACATCTGGCGCAGGTGCGGGAACCGTTGCGACATCGCGAGGCGGCAAGTCGCGCACGGGGGCGGATTCAATGCCATCGGGGGAAGCCTTTACTTCAAACGCCGCTTTTACTTCAGACAGCACCTCTACTTCAGTCGCCGTCTTTGTTTCAGGTGTCACCTTTACTTCAGGCAGCACTTTTGCTTCATGCGGTGCCTTTACTTCGAACGGAGCCTTTAGGAAGAAATCGGGGTTTATGCGGGGCTGGCATTCCGGCGTGGACATTGCGGACTCGAACCGCCGAATCGAATCGGCGGATGCGGGCTGGCGCGCGATGTCGGCGGCCGGACGTTCGGACGCCTCTCCGGACGGACGATGCGTGAAGAATGCGACCGGAAGCTCCAGCGGATGCAGTCCGCCAGCATCCGGCAGCGAAAGCTCCGGCATTGCTGGCGCAGCAGCATCTAGCGATATGGCTTCGATCATCATACCTCCTGCTTCCTCACCACGAAATCCTCCAGCTCGCCCTCTGCTCGCAGCTCCTGCTCATGGGCCTCGGACGCGATCCAGACGGACTTGTGTTCATCAATCTTCATGCGCTCCTTTATGGCGAGGTTCAGCCTCTGGCGCGCGGCGGACTCCTGCTCCTCGCGCGCGCGCAGATCCGCCTCCGCGCGCTTCACGTTGTCCGCCTTCAGCACGCCCTCCTCGTCGATGCGCGCGACGCCTTCCGCCGCAAGGTCGAGCGTCTCCTTCGCGACCGGACGCCCCATTATCGCGTCGTATATCCTGTCCCTGCGCTCCTCGCGCGTCTCCTCGTAGCTCGCCAGCTCGCGCCGGCGGTCCGCAAGCGCTGACTCCGACGCCTCGCGCGCCTGCCGCGCGGCAGTCAGTTCGCCCGTCGCGCGGTCCTCGCGCATCAGGCGGATCTTGAGCAGCGGCTGGAGCATGTACGCCATTACGACACTGCCTCCTTCAGCTTCCGGATCGTGTCGCCGTACTCGGGACGCTCGTCGAGCCCCTGCTTCAGGAACGCGTTTACGGCGCCGTTCTTCGCGATCGCCTCGTCCGCCTCGGGGTCCGACCCCTTCTTGTACTCGCCGATCTTCAGGAGCAGCTCGACCTCGGAATACTTCGCGAGAAGCGTCCTCAGCTTCGCGGCGGCAGCCTTGTGGTCCTTCGGGATGATCGCGTTCTGGCAGCGCGAGATGGACGCCAGTATGTCGATGGCGGGATAGTGGTTCATCTGCGCGAGCTTGCGCGAAAGGATGATGTGTCCGTCCAGGATGGACCTCGTCTCGTCCGCGATCGGCTCCGTCATGTCGTCGCCCTCGACCAGCACCGTGTACAGCGCGGTGATGGAGCCTTTGGACGAGTTGCCCGCGCGCTCCATGAGCTTCGGGAGCTCCGAGAACACGCTCGGCGGGAATCCGCGGCGCGTCGGCGGCTCGCCGGCGGCGAGCCCTATCTCGCGCTGGGCGCGCCCGAAGCGCGTCACGCTGTCCATGAGAAGAAGCACCTTCATGCCCCTGTCGCGGAACGACTCCGCGATCGACGTCGCGACGTGCGCCGCCTTGAGACGCTCCATCGCGCTGCGGTCGGAGGTTGAGATGACCAGGACGGACTTCTTGAGTCCCTCGGGTCCGAGGTCCTTCTCGATGAACTCCCTCACCTCGCGTCCGCGCTCGCCGATGAGCGCAAGCACCGTGACCTCGGCCTCCGTGTTGCGTATGATCGATGCGAGAAGCGTGGATTTTCCGCCGCCAGCCGCCGCGAATATCCCCATTCGCTGGCCCTCGCCGCACGTAAGGAGTCCGTCGATCGCGCGGATCCCGAGCGAGATCGGCTTCGATATTATGGTGCGCTCGAGCGGCGACGGCGGCGACGCATAGACGGGATAGTAGCCGTCGGGGCGAAGCGGACCCTTCGTGTCCGCGTCCAGCGGACGTCCGAGTCCGTCCAGGACGCGTCCGAGCAGGTTCATCCCCACCGGCACCATCTGGACGCGCCGCGTCGGGATGACCTCCGTCTCGGCGGAGATTCCGATCATCGTGCCTAGCGCCGTAAGGAGGACGGCATCCTTGGTGAAACCCACGACCTCGGCCTGCACCTCGAAGCCCTCCCACGGGTTCCTGAGTATGCAGACCTCGCCTACCTTCACGCCGGGAACGGACGCCTTGATTATGGTGCCGACGACCTGGATGACCTTGCCCTTCACGTCGATGGGCTGGGCATCCTCCACGGCGCGGTCAAGAACCGCCGGAATGTAGTCGAACGGCGTGCTCATTCACCGCCTTTCCCGGATTCCCCGGATTGCCCCTTGCCGCCGGACAGATGGCGCGACAGCGAGCGCTGGATGGCGGCGAGCTGCGTCTCGACGGACGCGTCGGCCACGCCGGCCTCGGTTTCGAGGATGCAGGCGGGTCCCTTGAGGCGCTGATCCTCCACGACATCGACGGACTCCACGGTCGGATAGTCCGCGCGCAGCTCGGCGATGCGTCCGCGGACGTACGACGCCATTTCCGGAGCGACCTTGAGCGTGACCTTGCGCTGCGTGCGGATGACGGCCTTCATGGTCTTGCGGACGATGTTGACGATCATCTCCCTGTCGCCGATCTCCTCGACGCACGACCTGAGCGCCTTCATCACGACGTCCGCCATCTTGCCTTCGACGGACTCCATGAACGCGACGGACTGATCGACCAGCTCGAGCTTCTGCATCGCGATCTCCATCTTCCCGTCCTGGAGCCCCTTCTCGTATCCGCGGCGCTTCTCGTCCTCGAACGCCGCCTTCGCGTCCTCGCGCATGCGCGCGGCCTCCGACTCCGCCGCGGCGACGATCTCCGCCGCGGTCCTGGCGGTGGCGACGTCCGACGCCTTCACGAGGCGGCTGCCGGACGCGATTTGCAGATTCTGTTTGTTCAGGAGCAGCATAGCGAATACGCCTCCGGAAATTTGAGTTTTAGAAGCTTGGACAACGCGGACCCGACGTCCGCCGAAGGCTTCTCGGCATCTCGCGGCGAAGCGGAGCCGGCGAGGTCCTTGGGAAGCTTGAACTTGAGCCGGGCTACGAGGGGCCCGGGAAGGTCCGCAAGAAGCGATGCGAGCGCCGAAAGTCCGAGCGCGACGACGCCTGCGGCGTCCGTGAAGCCGGACTTCGCGTCCGCAAGCTCGCGCCCGAAGTACATCGTGTAGCCAAACACCTCGGGATAGACGCCGGGGAGCGCGGACTTCAGCTCGCGCACCGTCGCGCCTGCCGTGACGCGCCTGAGGCCGTCCGCGCAGAGAAGCGCGCCGAGCCACCTGGCGATCTCCTGGAGCGTCGCGCCGTCAAGGAGCAGCAGCCGGCTCCAGTCCCCCTTCGGGAACGCATGAAAGCACGGCTCCACGCCGAGCCTTTCGAGGATGAAGCGCCTGACGCGCGGGGAGGACATGAGACTGGAGACGGGAGAGCTCTCAAGTCCAAGATCCTTGAGCCACGATTCGTAGATCTGCGGCGCGAAGTCCCAGAGGAAGTCGCGCACCTTCGGCCAGAGCGCGGCGTCCCCGACGAGCGCGCGGGCGGAATTCATGTCGATCACGCTATCCATTGCCGCGACGCCCCCTTCTGCGATTCAATGTACCTGCGCCAGCGCGAGTCCGCCTCCGCGCCGCGTCCGGCGACGCGCAGCGCGCGCGTCTCCAGGACCGCCTCCGCGTGCCGCAGATCCGGCGGCATGTCCGCCGCGCGGAGGACTTCGACGGCCTCGGACGCCTTGCCTTCGCCGATGAGCAGGTCCGCATACGCGACGGCGACGGTGCCGTCGCGCGGGTCGGACTCCGAGAGCGCCTCGCATACGCCGAGCGCGCGGTCGCGTCGTCCGTGCCGCATGAACAGCCATACGGCCGTCATCAGGAACTGTCTCTCGTCGGTCGGCATTCTTTCCTTCTACTGCCGGTTCGCGGACTTCGGAGGCGAGTCGCGGAACACGGTAACCATTATCTTTTCGTACTGGAGGCCCTCGATCGCGTTCTTCACGAGCCCCTTGACGGACGGCACTATGTCCGTGACGTCCGCATCCCAGCGCGAGCGTATCGCGACCGCCGCGGAGGACGGAAGCGCGTTGCGCGCGAACGGGTCGTTCTCGGGAAGGACTACGTGGACGCGTGCGTCAACCACGCCGTCTATGGAAGAGATGGTCTTCGCCAGGTCCTGCGCCAGCGCGTCCATGAAGCGGATCCTCTCCTCGCTGGGCGACGAGATCATGCCCGACTTCTTGAACACCTCGCCGATGCCCTGGTGCGCGCGGCGCGGAAGCCCCGCCTTTTCGAGGAGGTTCACGGCGTCCGCGAACTTCGACTCGACGACGGAAACGTTCCACGTGCCCTCCTCGCCCGGCTCCTTGTGGCATTCGATGCCGGCGTCGAGCAGCGCGGCCATCACGAGATTCGCCTGCCGCTCCTCAAGCCCGGCGTGCAGCGTCGTCTCCTTGTCGCATCCCGCAAGGAGCAGGAGAGAAGCAAGCGCTATCGGAGTAAGTTTCATGTCTATCCTTTCGATGTCCGCCGGGGCGTCACTGGTTCTTCACGAGCGTCTGTATGGCCGTGGAGGACTTGTCGGCGACCTTCGTCACGACCTCCTGCTGGAACGCTAGGTTCATCACCTCGTACTGCAGCTCGACAAGCTCGCCGGACGAGGGTCCGTGCAGCCGTTCGAGGCTGGAGAGCGCGCGTATGCGGTGGAGGAGATCCTGGTGGTTCCCCTGCGCCGTGCGCAGCGCGGCGGACGCCTCGGCCGCGAACGGGATCGGGTCCACGGCCTGGACGGCCTGCGGCCCTCCCACGCCCATCGCCGCCTGGAAGCGCTCCACCGCGGCTGGATCGGCGACCGCCTGCGGCGCGCCCGGGGCGCCGGCTACGGCCTGTTCGGCCGACACGGGCCTGAGTGCGCGCACGGCCTCCACTATCATCGATTCTGTCATTTCAGCAGGTCCTTTGCGAGTTGCGCCGCCGCAGGGTCTTCGGCGTCCGACGCGGCCTCCTCCAGGGGGGCGCGCGCCTCGGAGACGCGGTCCATCCTGAGAAGCGCCATGCCCTTGAACGCCTTGAGCATTGCGGAGGACGGAAAGCGGGGCAGGGCTTCGCGGTCGATGTAGTCCACCGCCCGCTGGAAGTCCAGCATGCTTATGAGGAGGATGGCGTTCGCAACGGCTACGGACGCCTCCTCCGGACGGAACCGCCCCAGGGCCGCGAGTATCTTCGTGGCCGACCGGAAGCGGTTCTGCCCTGTCGCCATCAGGGCGACGTTCAACAACAGTCTCGCCTCTTCGCTTTCGAGGGAAAACATCAACGGAAGTTGGAGGCGATCGAGTTGAGCGCGTCGCCCATGTTCTTGTTGATGTTGGTCATCGTCGTCAGCGCGAGGTTCCACTGCTGGAGGTCGTACTGCAGCTGCTGGAGGTTGGCCTGCACGTCCGGGTGCTCCTGGTAGTTCTCCAGCGACTCCTTCAGGCGGGCCTCCATGGCGGAAGCGGCGTTGAAGAGCGCGTTATAGACCGAGTCGGTGTGGATGAACCCGCCGCCTTCGATGTCCGTCGTGCGGTAGAAGTGGGGCTTGTTGGTCTTTACGTCGGGACTCAGATAATCCTGGGTTATCGTTCCCACTAGCGGTGTTCCGTCTGCCATTTCGTTTCTCCTTTTTGCTTTTTTCGTTGTTGAACGTCGCCTTGCGGCTACGCCTTCCGCGCTTCCCCGCCCACCCGGACGGTCAAGCGCAAAATCTTCCTTGCGAGGACGTTCGCCTCCTTCAGCTCCTCCACGGCGGGGAACTCCTCCGGCGGCAGGCCGGCGTTCTGCGCCTCGCATATCCGCCTGTCCAGCGCGGACAGCATGGCGTCGTACCGCGCGAGCGCGGCGGCGCCGTCGGGCCCCGCCAGCTCGCGCTCGATCTCCATCAGCCTCACGGGTTCGGTCACGGCTTCCATGTGAACCTCCCCGTCGCGTTCGTGACGGTCACGAAGTCCGCCTCGATCTTCTCTATCGTCCAGTCGCCCACGGACGCGCCCTCCAGGATGCGCTTCCCGTCGCGCATCACAAGGCACGGATACGGCACCGTGAGTATTCCGCACACCGGGAACGACGGAGCGGACGCCGCAGGCGCCGCGGA
>JAGCFB010000099.1 GCA_017650345.1 Kiritimatiellia bacterium
CGCCATCCAGTTCGAAAACCAGGGTGGTTCCCACATGACGCACATCATCGCGCTCAAGGACGCCATCAATCTCGCCGTGGACGGCGAACCCGGCAACGGCATCGATCCGTACAAAGGCTCGTTCAACGCCGACGAGTTCGGCGGCGGAAATATACTCGACGACCTCGTGGGTCTCGCTTCGCGATAGTGACATGGAGTGAAATAACGCGGATTTCTACGAGAGGAGCGCGGCGAGGTCGTCGGCGGTCAGCTTCTCCATGACCGCGGCGTCCGTGGTCGATACCGTCGCGTTGATTACGGCCTGCTTCCTTCGCTGGAGGGCGAGGACCTTCTCCTCGACCGTCCCGGAGGCGATCATCTTCATCACATAGACGTTCTTCTTCTGTCCGATGCGGTGCGCGCGGTCCGTGGCCTGGTCCTCGACCGCGGGGTTCCACCACGGATCGTAGTGGATCACCATGTCCGCGCCGGTGAGGTTGAGCCCCGTGCCGCCGGCCATCAGCGATATGAGGAACACCGGTATCTTCGGGTCGCGGTTGAAGCGGTTGCACTCGCCCAGCCGGTCCTTGGTCGATCCGTCCAGGTAGCAGAAGGGGATCCCCGCCTCCTGGAGCTCGGCAGCGATTATCTGGAGCATCTTCACGAACTGCGAGAAGACCAGTATCTTGTGTCCGCCAGCGACCGCGCTCTCCAGCTGCTCCATGAACGCCGGGAGCTTTCCGAGCGACGCGATCTGCCTGAGCTTCATCAGAAGCGCGAGGAGCTCGAACTTCGACTTCTGGAAGCCCTTTGCCTTGACGAGGTCGCCAGCCTGGCGGCGCGTCTTGGAAAGCGCCTCGTTGTATTCGCGCTGCGAGTCGTCGTCCATCGGACACAGCGAGACCTTGACGATCTTGTCCGGGAGGTCCTTGGCGACGGACTTCTTGACGCGGCGCAGGATGAACGGATGGAGCTTGCGCCGCAGCCGCTCCAGCACGCCGGACGCCGCGTCCCCGCCGTCCGCAATCGGCGTCTCGTAGTCGATCTTGAAGGTCTCGTAGTCGCCGAGGTAGCCCGGCATGAGGAAGTCGAATATGGACCAGACGTCCGCCACCGAGTTCTCCACCGGCGTTCCGGTCAGCACCAGCCGCTGCCGCGACCTGAGGAGCTTCACGGCCTTGGCGTTCTTCGTCTGGCGGTTCTTGATGTGCTGCGCCTCGTCCAGGACGACCGCCGCGAACTCGCGGTCGGCGTAGGCGTCCTCGAAGTCGCGCTGGAGCAGCGCGTAGGACGTGACCACGAGGTCCGCGCCGTCGATCTTCGCGAAGTCCTGCGCGCGGTCCGGGCCGGACACGACCAGCACCTTGAGCCACGGCGTGAACTTGTGAGCCTCCGCCTCCCAGTTGCGGACGAGCGACGTCGGGCAGACGATGAGCGACGGAAGCCTGTCGCCGTGCGGCAGCGAGAGCCACGTCAGCGTCTGGAGCGTCTTGCCCAGGCCCATCTCGTCCGCGAGAAGTCCGCACATCCCCGCGTTCTCGATGAAGCGCATCCAGTACACGCCCTGCTTCTGGTACGGACGAAGCACGCCGTCCAGCTTGCCGAGCGCGACCGGCTCGAACTTCGCGTCCGAGTCCCTGTTCCGCTCCATCGCCGTCCTGCGCCACTCCTCGGCCGCGCTGTCGTCCAGATCGACGCAGTCCAGCGCCTGCAGCGACGCGCGCACGTACGGCGCGTGGACGCCACGCACGCGGAACCAGCCCGCAGGCGCGCCGTTCTGGCTCGTCGCGCAGTCGCGGAACACGCCGTGCATCGTCTCGATGGCCTTGTTGTCCAGGAGGACCACCTCGCCGTCGTGCATTATGTATCCGTCGCCGCGGTTCAGTGCGGCCTGGATCTCGACGGGCGACACGTCGTGCCCCATCGCGTCGAACGTGTACTGCACGTCGAACGCGCCGCCCGGCGCGTCGCGCACGGTGACGACGGGGACGACGGACGGCATCCTGTCCGTAAGCGCCATGAGCCTGTCCGACAGGTCTATCCGCCATCCCCTGCGGCGGAGGTCCGGGAGGCCAGCGCCGAGGAAGTTGAGGACCTTCTGCGGATCCGTGACGTACAGCTTGAAGTCGCCCTCGCGGTAGCCGGACTCGAAGCCCCATTTCTCGGCGGACTTGACCGCGTCGCGCTCGGACTGCATGGACCGCACGCGGCGGACTAGCGTGTCGTCGGGGTCGGGTAGCCTCACCGTGTCCGGCGACTGGAACGAGCACGCGGGGAAGTCTATGTCGCCGTACCAGGCGTCTATCGCGATGGAGAGGGAGGCGCGCGAGCCGGAGACGTAGGCGTAGAACTTCGGCTGCATCGGAACCTCGATGTAATCCGGCTCCGGCGGCGCGTCCGAGCCCGGATTGCCGCGTCCCTGCGAATCCGGGCCCTTTGGGCTCCGCTCCTCGGGCTCGTCGTCCATCTCCATGACCGCGCGCGCTATGCCGAGGGCGGTGACGTGCGGACACACCTGTCCCAGCTTCTGGTTCTGGTAGCAGGGGCAGCGGGACTCTATGCGTCCCTTTTCCTTAAGCTTCAGCGAAACCGGCATCTCCCATCCGTCCGGACGCGCGATCTTGCCGCTGAGCGTCACCGTGTCGTCGTCGTATTCGACGGAGACGACGTCCCCGGCGTTGACCATCGCCAGTCCCTGGTTGAACACCTCGGATCCGCCCCAGGACCGGATCTCGTCTATTGTAAGTCCGCTTTTGACCATCCCCAATATTATACCAAAGAGTTTTGCTTCTTCCACTGCGGTTTTTGATATAATATTCACATGAAACTCGATCCAACAAAGATGAAGGACTGGCAGATCGCAGAGGCTGCCGAGGAGAATCTCAAATCCGCCGCCGAGCTCGTGGATGAGCTGGGGCTCAAGGACGACGAGTGGACCCCCTACGGGAAGGTCCTCGCCAAGGTCGATGTCACCAAGGTCCTGAAGCGCGTAGGCGCCGGACGCAGGGGCAAGTACATCGACGTGACGGCCATCACGCCGACCGCGCTCGGCGAGGGCAAGACCACGACCACGCTCGGACTCGTCGAGGGCCTCGGCAAGCTCGGCAAGAAGGTCGTCGGCTGCGTCCGCCAGCCGTCCGGCGGACCCACATTCAACATCAAGGGCAGCGCTGCCGGCGGCGGACTCGCCCAGGTCGTACCGCTCACCTCGCTCTCGCTCGGGCTCACCGGCGACATCGACGCCATCACCAACGCCAACAACCTCGCGATGGTCGCGCTCAACTCCCGCATGCAGCACGAGCGCAACCACGACGACGCGTGGCTCGCCGAGCGCTGTCGGAGTGATGGCGGTGACGTCGATGTACTTGCCCTTCCGCCCCGCGCCCACGCGCTTCAGGACCTTCGTGACGTCGACCTTCGCGAGGACGCGCCCGTACGGCGTCCATTCGTCGTCCTTCAGCCCGAGCTCCTTCACGAGCTCGGCGGCGCTCTTTAGATTCTCCTCGGCAGCTTCGGCGATCTGCCAGTCCTTCATCTTCGTCGGATCAAGTTTCATGTGGACATTATACCACAAAACGCGCCGTCCGTGCCTCCCGAAGACGAATATTTTCGACTGGGGGAGGCGGACTACTTGCCGACGTTGAGGACCTTGAAGCCGAGCTTCCTGAGGGCCGCCGCGTCGAGGCAGTTGCGCGTGTCGAAGACGAGCGCGGGCTTGCGCATCGACTTGTAGATCTTCGCCCAGTCGAGCTCGGGATACTCGCGCCAGTCGGTCATGAGCAGGACCGCGTCCGCGTCCTTCGCGGCCTTGTAGGGATCCTTCTCCCAGACGATTC
>JAGCFB010000100.1 GCA_017650345.1 Kiritimatiellia bacterium
CGAACGCGAGGAACGCGGCGGCCGCGGCGATCGCCGGCGCGGCGCGGCGGACCGGGGACGGGTCGTCGCCGATGAGCCGGTAGGGGCGTATCCCCTGCTTGCGCAGCGCGGCATACGCCTCCGCGCGGTCGCGCGCGGATATCCAGCCTTCGCGGTTGGCGTTCTCCTTGGTCTGGTATAGGTACTTGTAATTCAAGGCGCGAGGATGCGCACGCGGCGCCCTTCGATGCGGTATGCGCCGGACGCCAGGATGCGAAGCGCCTCGGGGAAGGCGACGTGCTCCTGGACCTGGATGCGCGCGTGCAGGGATTCCGGCGTGTCGTCCTCGAGGACGGGCACGCACTTCTGGACGATGATCGGACCCGAGTCCGTGCCGGCGTCCACGAAGTGGACCGTCACGCCCGCGACCTTGCATCCGTAGTCGAGCGCCTGGGTCCAGCTGTGGATTCCGGGGAAGGCCGGGAGAAGGGCGGGGTGGATGTTGAGCACGCGGTTCGGGAATGCGGCGAGGAGCCCGGGCTTTACGATGCGCATGAAGCCTGCGAGGACGACGGTATCGACGCCGGCGGACTTCAGCAGCTCGATGCAGCGGTCCTCCGCGGGGCCCTCCAGCTTGGTCTTCCACGGCGCGCAGTCGAGGTACTGGCACGGGATGCCGTGCCGCCGCGCGCGGTCGAGTATCTTCGCGTCAGGCACGTCCGCAAGGACCAGCTTGATCTCCGCGTCCAGCGTGCCGTCCGCGACGGCATCGACGATGGACTGCATGTTCGAGCCCGCGCCCGATCCGAGAATTCCGATATGTAGTCTGCTCATGCCACTATTATACCACATATCGCGTAATCATGCCGCCACTAATGTCGTCCGTATTGCCATTATTCCCTCTTTTTGCTAGAATAATCACAAGGTGCATTGTGGTCTGCCGGCGTCGGCGGGCCTCCTTTGCTCCGCCCTAATGGAATAGCCGTCTTCAGACAACCGAAGAAAGAGACTGTAAATGAACAAAGCATCAGTCAGGAAAACGCTGGGAAGCATCCTTTCGCTCGCGCTCGCCGCAGGTGCCGTCGGAGCGGCGCGCGCCGCGACGCCGCTTGCCGTCTGGGACGGCGACAGCACCAACCTCGGCAACTTCACGCTGACGACGAAAAACGGCAACACGATCGGGGAGGACAACACGATCGAAATCACGGCCGGCTCCACCGGCGGCGTCGTCTATACGGGAGCCAACAGCTCGCTCAACAACAGCACGTTCATCATACACGGCTACAACCTCAACTTCTCCAACGAAGGCAACCAGTACCTGCTTGCCCTGCACCAGAACACCCTCGGCGGCGGAAACGGCGACGCTTCCTACAACAAGGTCGGCGTGAGCCTCGCGCCCAACAACGACGCCGTTCGCGGAATCTGGGGTAACGCCTACTACGGGAACGCCAACTACACCGTATCCCAGCCCCTGGAGTCCGGCATGGACATCGTCATCAACATCCAGACCTCCGGCGGCGTGTTCGTATATGAGATCATGACCGACGAGACGACCGGCGAGCGCACGCTTGTGCAACGCTACGCCAACACGAACCTGAAGGCGTCCAACACGAACTACAAGGGTTTCTCCATCGGCGGCGTGTACGAAAAGAGCAGCTCGACTCTCGTGCCGGCGACAGGCTGGACCATCACGAAGATGGCCGTCTTCGGATCGACGCTCTCAAATGACGAGATGCTGAACTACAGCTTTCCGTCGGTCGTGGAGGAGGTCCACGCGACTGCGGCCGGAACGACCCTCGGCGCCGCGTACTCCGGCAAGAACTTGCGGATCGTCGGCGAGACGGGCGGATACATCACGATTGAATCGTCGGTCTCCGTATCGGACGTCACGACGTCCGGCGAGCCGTTCAGGATCAAGTTCACGGAGGGCGCGACGCTCACGGCGAACTCATTCAACGCTACGGCCGCCGCGGCGACGATCGACCTGTCCGGTTGCGGCTACGACTGGACGGCGCTCGCCCGCAACGCCGTGCTGGGCGTTCCGTACCGCGTCATCCCCATGGTGTGCTCATCGACGACGGGCGACGTGGCGATCGACACCTCGTACATCACCATTCCGTCCGCGTACGGCTGCAGCTCCGTCGTGACCGGCGCCGGACCGGCCCTCGAGTTTACATCTTCGTTCCAGTTTGGTTCGCTAAGCGTCAACTTCCCCGGCGGACGTGACAGCGTCGCAAACAATACCGACGCCAGAATTTCCGATAACGCGTCATACAGCGGTCTGATGCACGGCGCTCATCCGGTGGTCGGAACCTCCTGGAATGATGTTCCCGCCGCGAACGCCAGCGGAGTCGCTGTCGCGAAATACATCCAGCAGGACGGAACTGTCATGTCCGACGGAACCGCTACCGTCACACTCACCGGCGTCAACAACCCCTACACCACCGGCGACAGCTCCGGCGACCGGATACTCTTCGGATACTGCGACGACGGCGGAAGTCCGCAAGTCGTCGTCAACAACATCCCATTCGCGAAGTTCCGCGTAGTCGCATATGCTGCGACCGATTCAGCCAACACGACATTCTGCCCCAAGACGATAAATGGCGTGTCCTACTCCACCGCCGCCGCCGGAAGCACGGCGACACCGACCATCGCCGGAGCGTCCGGCGCGTGGGGCGCGTCGAGCAGCCGCTCGGCGCTCGTCGAGGGCGTCAACTACCTCGTGTCGGAGGTCATCAGCGGAACGAGCACGGTGACGATCAAGAATCCGAAGACGTCGCTCGGACGCGCCTGCCTCCCTGCCGTCCAGATCGTCGAGGTCGGTGTAGCCGTGGAGATTCACGAGGCAACGCTGACGGTCGCATCCGGCGGAACGGCGACGTTCGCCGGGAGCGGATGGACGGTTGACGGAACGGCCGGACAGTCCATCTACTCGCTCGACGGCCGGACCTTCGCGACGGTCGAGGTTGGCGGAAACGCCACGCTCGTCATGCCTGCGTCCGTGCCGGACGGACTTGACGCGATCAACGTCGTGCTTGCGGACGGCGTGTCGTCCGCCACGCTTGCGCTGAAGTACTCCGGGACGCTCCCGAGCGACTCCGCCGAGACGCTGGTCCTCGATCCGTTCGACGGCGTCACAGTCTCCACTGCGGCTGGGCTGACGCTAGCCTACGCGTTTGACGGCGACACGACTGACTACAAGACATCCGGCTCCGGATATGCATTCTACGCCGCGAAGCGTCCGTCCGTCGGCGTCGTGAGCGTCCGCATCGGCGCGCGCACGCAGTCCGCCACGGGTGGCTACATCGACCCGTCCTGCGAGTCCGTCGGCCCCTATCCGATCTCCGGCCTCTTCTGGGAGCAGACCAAGTTCTGGAACAACAGCACCGTGAGCGGCAACTACACGGACATCCAGAACCTGACGGATGCGAAGAACGGCTCGACTGCGGTGCGCATCGGGTACTACGGACACAACACCTACTACAACAGCAACGACGCATCGACGCCGAACCAGGTGCTGACGAAGACCTACCTCGACGACTCCGACAGCGGCAGCGGCGACCTCACGGCGACTGCCGACTCAGACGGCGAGCAGATCACACTCCCGACGCCGGGGCACAATCGCGGCTGGCAGCTCCACTTCGAGAACATCCCGTACGACACGTACGACGTGTATTTCATCACGGCGTCCGACGTGGAGGACGGCAGCCTCAAGGAGTGCCCGATCTACGTCTCTCTCGACAACGGAGCCAACTGGAAGAGCTACATCGGCAACGGCGACGACGAGAAGACCGAAATGGGCACGGAGAGCTGGCCCGGACTTCCCTACGCAGAGGGCGGCGTCCTCGTCGAGGGAAAGAACTACCTCAAGATGCGCATCACGAAGTCGATCTACGGCGACAACATCAGCACGATAGACATCACGCACGGCGCGCGCAGCACCGGCAACAAGATCCGCTCCGGCCTCGCCGGCATCCAGATCGTGGAGGTCATGAGCGACGGCGTGTTCACGCTGGAGCAGACCGGCGACTGGTCCGGCAACGTATGGAAGGTGGACGGGGTGTCCGGGCAGACGTGGTCGGACACGATAGCCGGCGAGCCGTCCATCGCCAACATCGTCTCCAGCGCGTCCGTGGCGTCCGTCAACGTCGATGAGGACGTCTCCGCCGGGCAGGTCGTGCTCACCGGATCCGATCCGTTCACGGTCGCCGGCGACGGAACGCACACGCTCACGGTCCAGACCGGCTTCGACGCATCCGACTTTGCAAGCGTCCTGAACCTCCAGGCGCCGATCACCGGCACGATCTACATCGGGTCCGCCACGACGCTCCAGTTCGGCGGCGACACGGACATGACGCTTCCGTCCTACACGCTGGACGGCGCGGGCGCGTGGTCGAAGGTCGGAACCGGCACGCTCACCGTCGAGAACAACATCTCGCTTCCCGGCACCGTCTCGTCCGGCGTCCTCGACATCGCGGCGACGTATGCGGGCAACCTCCTGCTCGACGGAGGCAGCCTCAGGTTCTCGGCGACAGGCGACGACGAGACGATCTACAGCGGCGTCGCGACGAACGCGACCGGCAGGACCGGCAAGGCGACCGTCGCGGACGGCACGGTCCAGTTCAGCGGCAGGGTGTTAATGGACATCGACGTCGAGGACGGCGCGACGCTCAAGCTGGGCGCGGCCTCCGGCTTCGGAAGCACCGGAGCGGCGCCGAGCGGCAAGACGATAACGATAAAGTCCGGCGGAACCATCGAGCTCAACGGCATCGAGGGCTGCAACGACTACACGCTTGCGGGCGGCACGTTGAGGAACTCCGGCACGGCGCTTGGCACCGGCAACCGCCAGACGAGGAACCTGACGCTCACGGCCAATTCCACGATCGACGCCGGGAGCAATTTCGGTCTCGTCGGAAGCGGGTACGCCGCCACGACGATCAACCTCGGCGGGAACACTCTGACGAAGACCGGCGCCGGTTCATTCTGGCTCTACAACACGACCGTCTCCAACGGCGGCTCGATCGTCATCGAAGCTGGCTCGCTCGTCCCGTACGGAACGGTCAACGCGCCCGTACCGATAACGATCTCGGACAACGGCGTACTTGACCTCAAAGCGACCGCGAACTTCACGAGCGGCGGACTCTCCGGCACCGGCACGGTGGACATCGGGCAGCGCCGCGACCATGCGGCGTCCGCCCTCAACTTCGCGGACGGGAACGGGCTCACGCTCAAGGTCGTCCTCACCGGTGTCGATGAGACGTCCGTGCGCATCCCCTACACCGGAACGCTCGGCGGCGGCGACAAGGTCAAGGTGTACGAAGCCGACGGCACGACCATATGCTCGTCCGCGACCGTCGATCTGTCCGAGGCGGGCTACGTCAACATCGCTATCGAGGCGGTCACCGTCTCGATGCCCAACCCGGCGCTCGCCGGCGAGAACCTGACGTTCATGTACGTGTTCAACGGAAAGACGGACGCCTCTTGGGACGAGGTGGGCAACTGGTACGACGTCCGCGCCAGCCGCTGGAACGCGCTCGAGGGCATCTACGCGCCCGGAACGACCGGAAGCGGACTCTGGGAGCCCGCGCTCGTTGACGGCAACACGAGCATCATGGAGAACGTCGAGACCGACGGGGAAGGCTATAGGACCGTGACGGCAACCGAACTCCAGGGCTGGGACCTCAAGGTCGGCGCCTACAACAAGGCCCGCGTCACGATCGAATCGCTCACGAAGCTCCAGTGCGACGACGAATGCTGGCTGGCCGTTGACGGCACGTCCAAGATCGTGGTCAAGGCCCGCGGCGACGGAAGCCCCGAGGGTCCGGTCAACCTCTATGTCGCGGCGGACGAGGGCGTCCTGTTCGAGACGGACTTCATGTTCAGCCGCAACGACACGTCCAACACCGTCAACTACCACTTCGGCACGAGCGGCTCCGTCAAGTACGCGCAGGGCGTCACGACGGGCAGCCACAAGATCAAGAGCGTGATGGTCAGCGGAGATAGCGGAACGCGCAGGATCGTCAAGTTCGGCGTGACGAGCGGCAACGTCGATTTCGACTGGACGGACGCCGTGGTGACGGACGCGAGCGGAACGCCCCTCTCCTACAGCACGTTCGAGCAGCGCGTCGATGGCGTGGTCGTCTCCTGGCAGGCGGACGTCGTCGCGGTCCTCCAGCCCGCAGGCACGCCGTACACCGTCCTCGACGACGCCGTCACGGCGCTTGCCGAGGCGCTCGCGGACGACGAGACCGCATACGTCGATGTCGTGGGCGCGTCCACGGAGATGCCCAACATCTACGGCGGACTCGGCATCGGCTGCGACGCCGCGGGCCGCACCTACGCGCAGGCGATCGCGAAGGTCGTCTCCGACGACGGCTCCGGCGACCTCGGCTACACGACGCTCCAGGCCGCGATCGACGACTACGACGCCGTCGCCGGACGTCCGGTCGTCCTGCTTTCGGACACCATAGAGGCGACCGTCCTCGCGAACGGCAAGTCGGTGACGATCTACTCCGAGGACGCGGTCTGCTACGCCCCCGTGGCGGCGGACGACACTTATGAAGTCGTCCTGACCGAGGACTGCCCCGACGGCGCCGTCTATGTCGGACGCGAGTCCGGCGATTAAGCCGTGGCGCCCAAGGCTACGCCATTGCAGCGAGCCGCGCTGGAGCTGGTCGAGAAGGGCCGGTTCCACCCGGACCTGGTCCGCGAGGCGGACGGCTGGCACGCGCGGTGGCGGGCGGCGGGCGCGACGGACAATCCGTGGGTTGACGAATGCGTCCGCGCGGCGAACGTTACGCCGCTGAGCGAGGACGCCGAGAACCAGCGACACGAAACGCTCCACGACGCGTGGATAATGGCGCTCAGAAGCCGCACCGGACTCGTCCGCTGGGACGACGCCGAATGCGCCGCCTTCGCGTCCGAGCTGGCCGAATGGCACGGCGGCGCCGAGGAGGACGCCGCGGCGCGCGCCTCAATCCGCTTCACTCTCGGACAGTCCGCCGGCGGACTTTCCCTCTCCTGCTGCGTCCCGCGTGGACGCCGCGCTTTCAAGGCGCTCGGACAGGCGGCGTACGTGTTCGGTCCGCTCCGCGGACTTCGCATGTCCGAAGGGCTCCTCTCCGTCGCGCTTTCCCGCCAGGAGGCGGAGGACTTCGTCCGTCGCGGCGCGGGCGACCTGGCGGACGCCGGATACCGCGTGGAGGGCGGCGACCTCGCGGCGGAGATTGCGGCCGAGGCCGAGATCGTCCCCGCCGGGCCCGTCGATGCGTCCGCGCCTTCACCCTCAGCGCGGCTTCATCTCCAGGTGCGCGTCGCCGGGGAGCTCGTGGGCGCGGACGAGATACGCTTCCTCCTCGACCAGCATTCGACGCTCGTGTTCTTCCGCGACCGCTGGATTGACATCGACCGCAACATCCTCAAGGAGGCCCTGCGCGCGCTGGAGCGGCAGGACGGACGCACCCTCACGGCGAACGAGGCGCTTTCCTTCGCGAGCGGGATCGGACGCGCCGGGCGGCTGGACGTCGCGGCCGCGCGCGCGCACGGATGGCTGCGCGGACTCCTCAACGAGCTTCGCCAGTCCGGCGGCGCGCGCGCGCGGCTCCCGGACGCCATACCCGGCCTCGCCGGATCGCTGCGTCCGTACCAGCGACGCGGCGCGGCGTGGATGAAGTTTCTGACGGACCACGGGTTCGGCGCGCTTTTGGCGGACGACATGGGCCTCGGCAAGACGATCCAGACGATCGCGTGGATCCTCGCCTCGCACGCTGAGGCGGAGGCGTCCGGCGCGGCGTTCGGCCCCGTCCTCGTCGTTGCGCCGCTGACGCTCCTCTCCAACTGGCGGCACGAGTTCGCGAAGTTCGCGCCCGCCCTCAGGGTCTATTCGCACCAGGGCGAGAGGCGCGCGCTGCTCCACGGATTCTCCCGCGCGGCGTCCGAGAGCGACGTCGTCGTCACGAGCTACTCGCTCCTCGTCAAGGACTACAAGATCGTCCGAGATGTCGCGTGGAGCGCGCTGGTTCTCGACGAGGCGCAGGCGATCAAGAACCCCGACACGCAGTCCGCCCGCGCGGCGCGCGCGCTGTCCGCCCCGCGCCGCATCGCGCTAACCGGAACGCCGGTCGAGAACTCCGCGGCGGACGTCTGGTCCATCGAGGAATTCCTGAACCAGGGCTTCCTCGGCGACCGCAAGGGGTTTGCGGACCGCTTCGTGAAGCCGATCGCGGCGGACGAGCGGAGCGCGGCGGGCGCCAGGCTCCGGCACGCGCTGGAGCCGTTCGTGCTGCGGCGCGTGAAGGCGGACGCGGAGATCGCGGGCGAGCTGGGTCCGAAGCGCGAGATAAAGGAATACTGCGCGCTCTCGTCCGCCCAGCGCGCGGAGTACGAGGCGGCGCTTGCGGACTGGCGCGCGGGCGAGCGGCGGCATGGCGACATATTCGCGCTCATCACGCGGCTCAAGCTCGTGTGCGACGGCGAGGGGAAGTTCGAGCGGCTCGCGGCGCTCCTGGAGGACGTCTTCGCGGCAGGCGAAAGCGCGCTCGTGTTCACGCAGTACGCGAAGGTCGGCGCATGGCTGAGGTCCGCGCTCGAGGAGCGCTTCGGACGCAGCTTCCCGTTCCTGCACGGCGGACTCGACGCGCGGCAGAGGGACGCCGAGGTTGCGCGCTTCGGCGGCGAGGCGGGTCCGTCCGCCTTCATCCTTTCGCTGCGGGCGGGCGGGTTCGGACTCAACCTCACGAAGGCTACGCACGTCGTCCACTTCGACCGCTGGTGGAATCCGGCCGTGGAGAACCAGGCGACGGACCGCGCGCACAGGATCGGACAGACGAAGACGGTGTTCGTCCACGCGTTCATCACGGAGGGCACTCTGGAGGAGCACGTGGACGAGCTGCTGGAGCGGAAGTCGCGCGTCGCCGGTTCGCTCGTCGCGGGCGGCGAAGGCTTCCTCCGCGACCTCGCCCCCGAAGAGTTCGACCGCGTCGTCTCGCTCGAATGATGCGCGCTGTTGACTGGCGGACGCGGAATTGGTAGAATTTCAGCAACAACCCAAACATCAAAAGACAAGGAGTGCAGACATGACATACGAGCTGGCAAAAATCCCGTCCATCGGCACGGCGTTCGACAAGGGCTTCAAGCTCTACAAGGAGAACTTCTCCCTGGTGTTCCTTTCGACGCTTGTCGCGATCCTCGTCGGCAGCGTGACGTGCGGAATCATCACTCCCGTCCTTCTCTGCGGACTCTACTCGATCCTGCTCCGCCTCCTTCGCGGATCCGAGCCCAAGCCCGTCGTCGGGGACCTGTTCTCGCAGTTCTCGAAGTTCTGGCCGGCCTTCCTCTCGTGCCTCGTGCTCGGACTCGTTTTCTACGTGGTGTCCGTGGTGGTCATGCTTGTCCCCGTCGTGGGATGGGCCGCCGGCTATGCGATCAACATCGGCGGCAGCGCCGTCACGGTATGGGCGACGCTCATGGTCCTCGAGAAGAACGCGACGACCGGAGAGGCGATCAACTCCTTCAAGATCCTGTTCTCGAAGGACGGCTGGATGTGGGTCCTGCTCGTGTTCGTCGCCTCGATGCTCGGCGCGCTCGGCGCCATCGCCTGCGGAATCGGCGTGCTCTTCACCTTCCCGTTCACGTTCTGCATGATCGCCGCCGCCTACGACGAGTGCGGCGCCCGCCCCTCGGGCGGCTGCCCCGCGTCCGAAGACTGCGTTGAAGCGGAAGTCTGCCAGCAGTGACGGCTCCGCCGGCGGGAGCGCGGCGCGTTTCGCCCTCGCGCTCGCCGCGGCTGGCGCGCTGATCCTCGCCGCGCACTTCGCCGGATTCGCCATCTGCCCGGTCAAGCGGCTCTTCGGCGTGCCGTGTCCGACGTGCGGCGCGACGCGCGCGGCCCTCGCCGCGCTTGGCGGGGACGTCGCCGGCGCGTTCGCCATGCAGCCCCTAGCGATGTTCGCGCTTCTCGTCGCCGCGCCGGTCGCGCTGCTCTGCACGGCGGCGCTCGGACGCGAGCGGACGCTCCGCGCGGCCGGGCGGATCTTCCGCAGTCCGCTCGCCTGGACGGCCCTCGCCGCCGCCGTCCTCGCGAACTGGGCCTACGTCATTTCCATCGGAAACTGATTCTTTTGTCCGTCCATTTTTGGTAGAATGTCCGTATGAACAAGACATTGCCGACAGTTGCGCTTCTCGCCTGCGCCCTTGCGGGCGGATGCATCGGACGCGCCCCGCACGCGTCCGTCAAGTGGAACGTCGAGATTCCGTCGCGTTCCGTGCTCGCGGCCGCGAAGGCGAAGTACGGACTCGTCCGCATCGCTCAGGTCGCAGTGCGCGCGCCGTATGACGGGACGCGCTTCGCCGTGCTGCGGGCGGACGGGTCGATCGCCTTCGACGGCGGAAACGCGTTCGCCGCGTCGCCCGCCGCCATCCTGCGCGGGGCGTCCGAGGACGCCGTGCGCGCGAGCGGACTCTTCACCGGCGTCGTCCACGCATCGTCGTCCGCCGCCGTCACGCACTCGCTTGAGATATCCGTCACGCGCCTCGCGCTCGACTGCCGCGAAAAGGGCGCGCGCGAGGCGGTGGTTGACGTCTCCGTCACGCTGCTCGGCGGACGCGAGGTGGTCGCCGCGACGCGCGGCACTGCGTCCGTCCCCGCCGAGGCCGACTACACGGCGGCGTTCTCCGCGGCGTTCGCGTCCGCAATCTCCAACGCGCTTTCCGCGCTCTGACCGGCATGGGGTTCATAGGGAGCGTGGGCGAGTCGTTCGCCGCCAGGGCCGCGGCAGCCAAAGGCTGGCTGGCGTTCGTCGGCGAGACCGTGGCGGAGTCCGTCGCGCTGCCGTTCCGTCCGCGCCGCTTCCGCTTCGGCGACTTCGCGCTGGCGTTCCAGCGCGCGGCGTTCGACGGACTCGTCATATCGTCCGGCATAGGCTTCCTGCTCGGCGTCGTGCTGGCGTTCCAGTCCGCCGCCGCGCTCAGGATGTTTGGCGTAGAGGTTTACGTGTCGGACCTCCTGGCTATAGGGCTTTTCCGCGAGCTGGGTCCGCTCGTCACGGCGATCGTGCTGGCCGGGCGCTCGGGGAGCGCGTTTGCGGCGGAGATAGGGACCATGAAGGTCGATGAGGAGATCGACGCGCTGACCACCATGGGGCTAAGGCCGGTCCGCTTCCTCGTCCTGCCGCGCGTCGCGGCGGCGATCCTCGCGATGCCGGTCCTGACGGCGTTCGCGGAGCTGGCGGGGCTGCTGGGCGGCGCGATAGTGCTTCAGCTGATGAAGGTCCCGACGGTGGTTTTCTGGGACCACGTCACGTCCAGCACGTCGCTTTTCATGGTGGCGTTCGGACTGGCCAAGTCGTGCCTGTTCGGACTTCTCGTCGGCGTCGTCGGATGCGGCGCCGGGATGCGCACGAAGTCCGACGCCGACGGAGTAGGCGTCGCCGCGACCGCGGCGGTGGTCGGCGGAATCGTCTCGATAGCCGTCGCCGACGGCATCCTCGCCGTAATCTGCAACGCCTGGGGCGTATGAATCGGCGCCTGCGGCGCGAACCACCCGGCCGGGCGATGCATCGCCTTAAAATGACACCACCTTACCTTGCCTTGTCAACGTGACGGCTCGCTTCGCGCATCACATCCATCGTTCCTCTCTATTGCAATTCCCCTGCCTTGTCAATGTGACGGCTCGCTTCGCGCCAAAAGAGGCCTTGCGCGTGGTCCAGCGGGCAAGCTCCGAGCTTTTGTTGTGGCCCCGCCAGCATGGCTCAGTAAGGTTAATGGAGCCTGAGGCTTTCGCTTTCGCATAGGATCAGCGAGGTAAACCAAGCTCGCCGCAGCCACGCTGGGCCACACAAAACTCTACGCTTCCCGCTGCTCCCACTGCGCTGCGGCCTAGGCAAGCGCGCGCGCCGCGCGCGCTTGCCGTAGCGGAGTCAGGCGGAGCCGACAGTCGCACGAGAGGTCTTTTGGCGGTCCGGCGTGACTGGCGACGCGCTATGAATCTTGCACGCTTCGGGCGAAAGCAAAAGACGCGCGCTTGATTTACCTCACGTATGTCA